>CAYXUZ010000095.1:0-550 GCA_964467705.1 uncultured Ardenticatenaceae bacterium
CCCGTTGCTGCCTACCACATTCGCTTTGTTGCGGTCAAATTCATTGCCCCAGGGATAGATGAGCGATTCCGGGCCTCGTGCGGCGTATTCCCATTCGGCTTCGGTGGGCAAACGACCGCCACGCCAGCGGGCATACGCCTCGGCCTCGTACCAGGTAATACATACACGCGGCAGGTCGAGTTCTGAATCGTCGGTACACCGGGCGGGTAATTGGTCAATGATTTTACGGCTTAACCACTGCCAGCCTTCGTCTGACCAATACTCTTGTTTCTGGTAGCCGCCATCATCTATAAATGCTTGAAAAGCGGCGTTTGTCACCTCGTATTTATCCAGCCAGTAACCGTTAGTGATCTGTACCTGATGCTGTGGCTGCTCACTGGCCAGTTCTCTGGCGGCCCAGGCTGGTGGTTCCAATCCGGTTGTATCCCCTGTTCCCATCAGAAAGCTGCCGGCCGGTACCCAGACTTGCTCAATGCCTTTTCCATCTGTGCGGGTATCGCCGGGTTGGGGGGCGGGGGTTGCCGTCGCTGTGGGGGTAGGGGAGGGAGTA
>CAYXUZ010000095.1:560-11719 GCA_964467705.1 uncultured Ardenticatenaceae bacterium
GTTGCGGGGGGGGGGGGGGGGGGGAGTTTGGGGGGGCACGGCCGTTGACGTGACCGTTTCTGTGGGGGTGACGGTAGGAGCAGTAGTGGGGGTAGGGGCAGCTTCTGTACTGGCACAGCCTACCAGCGCTAACGAAACAACCCCGAATACCATAATGACAGCAGGCGTATAGATAAAAGACATCGTTTCCTCCAGTTAACAGGTTGGTAAACTGTGTCTTTATACGCGCTAAGTGGGCTTAATAATTTTACTTTCCAATTCGGCGATTTTCTCTTCGATAATGGACAGCGGTTTTTTCCAGTCTACGTTGAAGATGGATTTTTTCTCGTCCATTTGCAGGACGCGACCGGCCTGTTTGTCGGCGGCGGCTTGTTGGTAGACCTCTACCAGTTGCCGGGAGAGGGTCACGATGTCGAATTGAGCGGCTTTGACGGCCGTGTTTCCCTTTAACCGCCCATATAACTCCTCATCATCCAATACCCGCTCGATGGCGGCGGCCAACGCCGCGCTGTCGTTGGGCGTGAGCAGCCCATCCACTTCGTGATCAACCGCGTCGGAGGTGCCGGTGGCATCTACGGCGACCACCGGCAGCCCGGCGGCCATCGCCTCCAGCGTTACCAACCCTTGCGTTTCCGTAACGGAGGCAAAACAGAAGAGGTCGGCCGCTTTCAGATATTGGGGCACATCATCAAAAGGCACGTTGCCGGTAAACGTGACCCGGTTGGTAATGCCCAATTCGTCGGCCAGTTTTTCCAGGTCCTGCCGTGCTGGGCCATCGCCCAACAGCACCAGCCGCACCCGTTGCCGCCGTGAAAACAGCATTTGCGCAGCCTCTAACAACGTGGGCCAGTTTTTCTCTTCGGCCATACGGC
Organism: uncultured Ardenticatenaceae bacterium; assembly: GCA_964467705.1. Lineage (GTDB taxonomy): Bacteria > Chloroflexota > Anaerolineae > Promineifilales > Promineifilaceae > CAADGU01. The sequence continues at coordinate 1,433 of CAYXUZ010000095.1, forward strand.
CGACGGAGATGAGGATAGTGTCGTCCCCCCAACCAAGTTTTTGGCGGAAGGCACGGCCGTCGGCGCTCACATACGGCTGCGTGTCAATCCCCGTCGGTATCACCGTCAGCCCTTCGCGGATGCCATACGTCGTTTCAATCATCTGTTTGATGCTGGGGCTGGGGGCGATGATATGCTGGCACTGCGCCATATAGTCGGCAATCCACCGCTCAATCACCCGCCGCGATGTTTCTTCCGGCAGCCCGATGTAGTGACTGTATTCCTGGTAATAGGTGTGGTGGGTAAATACCAGCGGCAGTTCTAATTGCCGGGCATGGCGCGCCGCTTCCGTGCCCAGCGGCGCCGGATGATGGGCATGAATTACATCCAGCTTCAGTCGGGGCAGCAGCCGGTCTACAAAACGGGAGACGGGGATGGTGAGGGGGTATTTTTGAAAGGGGATTTCCAGCGAGGGATAACGAAAAATGAACGGCTCTGGTTCTTCAAAATCATCTGCGCCCTGGGCAAAGACAAAAACATTATGCCCCAATTCCTCTTCCAACGCCTGCCGAAAACTGTTGATGGAGCGGGTGATGCCGTTGGTGAATGGCAGGTAGGTATTGGTGAACATGGCGATGTGCAGACGTTTCATGCTTCCTCGATCTTGTGACACGTGATGCGTGAGAATCGGGTTACGAATCGCGCATCACGCCAGCTTTTTCCGCACCACATAATTCCCCATGACCAGCGTATCCAGGTCGCTGTGGCCGAAGGTTTTGAGGGCGTTGGCGGGGGTGTTGACGATGGGTTCACCGCGCAGGTTGAAGCTGGTGTTGATGAGAATGGGTACGCCGGTAGCCTGCCCAAACTGGTAGACCAGGTCGTAGTAGCGAGGATTCCAGTCACGACGGACGCTTTGCAGCCGCCCGGTGCCCAGGTGGTTGACGGCCGGAACCTGTTCACCTGGCTCGTCCCGGAAGCGTTCGACGGTGAGCATGAAGGGGGCCATTTTGTTGTCGGACGGCCGTACCATCTCAAAATAATCCGCCACCGCTTCCTGAATGATAACCGGCGCAAACGGCCGGAATGGTTCACGGAATTTGATTTTGGCGTTGATGATCTCTTTCATCTCGGCGCGGCGCGGGTCGGCGATGATGCTGCGGCTACCCAACGCGCGTGGCCCCCATTCAAACCGTCCTTGAAACCAGGCGATCACTTTGCCTTGCAGGATGTCGGCAACGGCCGTTTCCGTCAATTTCGCCTCATCATCAATCCGTTCATAACGGAAGCCGGTCTCGTTGATGGCCTGTTCAATATCGGCGTCGCCATAGGCCGCACCCCAATAGTTGTGTTCCTGCACAAAACAACGCGGCTGTCCCAGCAGCACATGGTAGACATAGAGCGCGGCCCCTAGCGCACCGCCGCTGTCCCCGGCCGCCGGTTGGATGAAAACATCGGTGAAGGGGGTTTCTTTGAGGATACGGCCGTTGGCCTTGCTGTTCAGCCCTACCCCGCCGGCAATACACGCATGCGGCAGCCCCGTCTGCTGGTGCAAGGAGCGCAGCAGTTTCAGCAATGCCTCCTCCGTCACCAACTGGATGCTGGCAGCAATGTCCGCGTAATGCTGATTTTGTTTCACCTGCGGATCGTTGGCGTCTACGCCGGGGTTCGTTTTGGTGGTGAAAAAGTCATCGCTGTGAACACGCGGCGGGCCAAACAGGTCTATAAATTTCTGATTGTAGGTGTTGGTGTGGGAGTAATGGTAGCTAAAATAATCCATGTTGGTCCAAAAGCTGCCATCGTCATACACCTTGAAAATTTTGTCCAGCTTGTCCAGATAACGCGGTTCGCCATACGGCGACATGCCCATCACTTTATATTCGCCGCTGTTGACATGAAAACCGAGGAAGGCGGTGAAGGCGGAATAGAGTAGCCCCAATGAATGGGGAAAACGCTGCTCCTCAGTCAGAACAAGAGAGTTTTGACCCACACCGCCATCCCACACGGCCGTGCCCCGCCCCCGCGCCGTCGTTGTCCATTCGCCCACGCCATCAATGGTCAGTACGGCCGCTTCCGTAAATGGCGACGCAAAAAACGCACTGGCCGCATGGGACAAATGATGGTCAATAAAGAGGATTTTTTCCGGTGGGATGCCCACATTTTGCTGAATGTGCGTCTTCACCCACAACTTATCGCCCATCCAGGCGATCATCGCTTCGCCAAACGCCCGCCAGGAGCGGGGAAAAGCGGAAAGCTGCGTCTTGAGGATGCGCTCAAATTTCAGCAGCGGCTTCTCGTAAAAGACCACATAGTCCAGATCATGGGCGGTGATCCCGGCTGTTTGCAAACAAAAGGCAATGGCCTGATGCGGAAAATTGGCGTCGTGTTTCTGGCGGCTGAACCGTTCTTCTTCAGCCGCCGCCACCAACTGCCCATCGTGCAGCAGGGCAGCGGCGGCGTCGTGGTAAAAACAGGAGATTCCGAGGATGTACATTTATCCTTGTTCTTTCGCCGCTTCCAACGTGAGGTCGGTACTTTCTTTGGGATGCCAGTTGGATTGCGAGGGGGATTGTTTGATAGCCAGGGGGTCAGACAGCAGGCGCATCCCCAGGCCAAAGGGGGTGACGATGAGGAAGTAGAAAAAGCCCATCAACAGCCGCCCCTGCACATTGCCCATGCGCACGGCGAAGTCGCTCCAGCGCTGCCAGCCGCGTTTGAAGAAGTTGGGGGGTACGGCCGTCGCCTTTCCCCCCTTTTCCCGTGCATGTTCCGGCAGTTCCGAGGTGGGCAGCGTATAAACATCCTTTCGCCCGGCCAATCGCACCACGCCCACCAGATACCCCACCACCACACCCAGGCCAATGGTGATCGCCAGCAAGGGCAGCCTTTCTACTTGCGGCCGTATCCAGAACAATACCAGCCACAAAGCGGCCACCACAAGCAGATCGAACACGGCCGTAGGGTATTCTCGGCGGTTGGCTGCAAGCGTCACGCCAGAGGCATAACTGACCATTGTCAGCAAAATGAGAACGATGATGCTGAGGAGTTCAAACATAAGGTCTGTGAATTCAGACCTGACAGGTTTTCCAAAACCTGTCAGGTCTTGCTGTTAGAACAGGGTGTAAATAAACGGGGCAAACGCGGGCTGAACCGAGGCCAGGATGAGCAGCGCGCCAAAGACAAGCAGCACCACAATCATGGGGATCAGCCACCACAATTTGCGTTTCCACAGAAAGCCAAATAACTCTTTGAGTACACCGGCACGTGATTTTGTAGATTCAAGCATAGGTTTTCCCTCTTGTGCGGCAGTAAAATCCAACCCGCATAATAAGTTTTATGTGATTATAGCGAAGGTTAAGCCCGGATGCAGACTGTGGTAGTACAAATGGTGCAGGCGTCAGGGCAGACTGTCCAGATAGGTGAACGCAGCCGAGGCTTTTTCTGCCAGCTCGGGCCGGTTTAATTGAGACCAGTACCCGATATAGACTTCCATTTCTGCCCTGGCTTCGGGGATTTGAGTGAGCAGCGGATACGCTTTTTGTAGTTGCCCCTGCCATACGTAAGCATAAGCCAGTGATTTGATCACCCCACGATGGGCCGGGTCTTGGGCGTGTGCAAGTTGTAGATGGGACACGGCCGTGTCCCAATCACGTTGCCACATCGCCATTAAACCCAACCTCTGCTGAGCTGTGCGATTATGACTATCCCATGTTATCGCTTGTTCAAAGTAATGGTGGGTCGGCGCCAACATGGCGCCCTGGTGAGGACCATGCCATTGATTGCTCGGCCAGCCCACCAGCAGCATCCGATCCATCGCTTGTGCCCCTTGATAAGCATACCAGTTAGCCAGCGCCGGGCGGCGAAAAGCAAGCAACCAGCAGATGAGCAGAAATATGGTCACGGCCGTGACCCACGCCACCCGTTTGCTGAAAAATAACATTTCTACTTCGGTACTATATCGAGATACCAGCACCGCCATAGCGGGGACAAAAAAGAGGAATGGTGTGCCCAGGCCGCCAAACAATGTGTTATCTACCAGACCATGCACCAGAACGATTGTCAAACTGGCTAAAGTAGCCCACCGTAACCAATAGATGTCGCCACGTTGGGGATAAGGCCGGGACAGGCTGCGGCGTAACGCCCGCACAACCAGCCACCAAGTTCCCACCCAAACTGCAAACAAACAGATGGCCCCTACCGGCCCCAATTCTAGCACCACATCCAGATAGAAATTGCTGTAAGCCAGGTAAAAATTGGGTACTACTTGTACATATTCGGCATAAAGGGCGGGAAATGAGACCAGACCGCTGCCGAACCAGGAGTAATCTTGCACCAATCGCCAGGCGCCGTTTACCAGCGTCCACCGGTCAGCCAGGGTTTGTCCACCGGGCAGATTCCACTGGATAACAAGCCACACGGCTGTTACCCCACCGGCTACCATCAACAAGATCAACAGACCATACAGGGGGCGACGGGGCAAAGATAGCCAGGCAGCCACTTTGCCGCTGGCCGGCCAAAGCCCCCACACGCCCAGCCCCACCAGTAATGCCAGCCAGGCGCCAACTGACCGGGTGAGCAGCAACCCCACCAATGTGATGAACAGACAAACGGCCGTGCCTGTGCCCAATCTGGTGCGATTATCTCGCCGTGCATATAACAGGGTAGCCACAACAAAAGGCAAGAACATCACCATGTGCCCGGCGATAACATTGGCATGAGGCAGAAGCAACGGCCAAAACGGACGCAAGGCCAGAAGCCGGTAAAACGGGGAAAAGAACCCCCCTGCAAAAGCCAACCCCCGGTGCCAGAAGCCGGCCGTCAGGAAAAAGATGGCCAGTCCAGCAGCCAAAACAGCACAAACCGCGGCCATCCACAATGCATAACGGCGCGGTACGGCCGTGATCACATAATACATTACCAGCGCAGCCGCCAACACCCAAAACTTATATAATGCCAGTTGCGCCGTATAAGAGAGCCACAGACTCACAAATAAAGACAAAAAAAACAGAAGAAGGGGTAAATCGAGTGGCGTGCGGCGCAGCCGCATCTGCCCCAACCCCAAACGCATTTTACGCAAGCTATGTGATATAAGGGTGGTCATCATCCTTTTGTGACGCCTGACAGGCGGCGCATAACAATGACTGTTTGGCACTTAGTGCCACTCGCCGCCAGCCAACTACTACTGTCAAACCCGGATTATTTTATGCCCAGAGCCAGTTCCGCGGCGCGTAATGTGTTTTGCATGAGCATAGCAATAGTCATAGGCCCCACGCCGCCCGGCACTGGCGTAATTGCGCCGGCTACTTGTACCGCCGACTCATAATGCACATCACCCGCCAGCCGATAGCCATTTTTAGCGGTGGGATCATCTACACGGTTAATGCCTACATCTATGACGGCCGTGCCCGGCTTCAGCATATCCCCTGTAATCATCTCCGCCCGGCCAATGGCGGCCACCACAATATCCGCCCGCTGCAAATGCTCCCGCAAATCTCTCGTCCGGCTGTGGCAAATGGTTACCGTAGCATCCGCCTTTTGCAGCAACATGGCCATCGGCAACCCCACAATGTTAGACCGTCCCACAATGACAGCTTCCGCTCCGCGCAGCTTTACGCCCGCCTCCTCCAACAGCACCATGCATCCAGCTGGCGTACAGGGAATAAACAAGGGATCACGCCCTTTCATTGCCAACCGCCCGATGTTCACTGGGTGGAAGCCGTCCACATCCTTCGTCAGGTCAATCGAGTTCAAAATGGTTTCTTCATCAATGTGTTTAGGTAAGGGCAGTTGCACCAGGATACCATTGATTTCAGGGTTCACATTCAGACTCGTTACCAACGCTTGCACATCAGCCTGAGACGCATCCGCCGGTAGATGATGTCCTGAAGAATGAATCCCCAATGATTCGCACATCTTTTGCTTGCTGCGCACATATGTTGCCGATGCCGGGTCTTCTCCAACCAAAACGGTTGCCAACCCTGGTGTATACCTGTGCTTTTCCTTTAGATTGGCAACTTTTACGGCAACTTGCTCGCGTACTTTAGTTGCAATCGCTTTTCCGTCAATAATTTGTGCTGACATACTCACCTCTTATCTTGTTGCTTAGTTGCCTGAAAGCAAAAAGGTCTCCTCATATGGGGGAGACCTTTTTCATTTTATTATTCCAGACATCATAGAGTTACTTTGGCAAGATTTCTGTGCCCATAAATTTATCCAGCCATACACCGATAGCACAGGCAATTGCCAGCGACGTAAAACCGGTGTACCAAATGCCATACTGTTCCAGGTTGGTTTCGGCAATTGTTTCCACAATAAGCCAGGTGATGCCAAAGCCCACCACCAATGAAATTGCCACAAGTGCCAATCGCTTAACCAGCATAATTCAAAGCCTCCATAAAACTAATGCCTTCCAGCAAAATGATAAGGCTGGAAGGGTCAATCACTCTTGTGTTTTTTATCACAATAAAGCGGCTGACGCAACATTTAGCTCTCTGTTAGCCACTTTTGCCGTTTTCTAGCGCTTCGCGTACATGACGGGTTAAATCTTCCGGGGAAATCGGTTTTGTCAGATACACGGTGGCCCCTACCCTTAATCCTTTGTTGATGCTGCCCAAATCTGTTTTGGCGCTCAACATGATGATGGGCAAAGCGGCCGTGTCCATATCATTGCGTAATCTTTCACAGACAGCAAAGCCATCCATGCCAGGCATCATTACGTCCAGCAAAATAATATCTGGACGATTCTTGCGCACCTTATCCAGGGCATCAAACCCATCTTCGGCTTCGGTGACGTTGAAACCGGCCCGAACCAGCATCAGGCGCAACAGGGTTCGGGCCATTGGTTCATCGTCAACTACCAAGACTGATTGAGTCAAGATAACTCCTTACCAGCAACATCTGTATGATTTACCATAAGAGAAATAATGGTGCATATTTTAGACCATTCTCGTTTTCAGGCAGACATTATTCTGGAAGCTGATTATTGGGAAACGGCAAGGTAATTTCCATGCCTTCTCTGGTCAAAATAGTTTGTGGAAAGACTTCGCGGGCTTTGACAAGGATTTCATCTAGTTCAGCATCCGAAAGATCTGGGGAATAATGGAAAAGTGCCAGGCAACCAACTCGAGCTTCAATGGCAGCCTGGGCAGCTTCGATCCAGGAACTATGTCCATATTCACTGAAACGTTTGCGCTCTTCTAAGGAGCCAAAATGGGAATCGTGAACCAAGAGGTCTGCACCGTGGGCCAGTTCGAGTAAGTTTTGGTCAAAGTGGTCATCATAGTGGCTCACATCGCTGCAATAGACAAAAACAACCCCGTTGCTCTCAATGCGAAAGCCCAGGCAGCCACCGGGATGATTTAGATCCGCTACGCTCACTTTGGTGTCATCACCAATGATCAGGGTCTCGCCATCCTTCACCTCCTTGACAATGAGGTCTGCTGGCAGCGAGTTATAAGAAAAGGGCAGGTATGGTTCAATAAATTGCCCGGCCATTGTTTCTTCGAGCTGTTTGCCGACTCGTTTTTTGCCAACGACCACAAAGCGGTTATTACGGCCGAATATGGGTGCAAAAAAGGGGAAACCCTGAATATGATCCCAATGGGTGTGGCTGATGAGGATGCTGGCAGTAATACGGCCGTGTGAATTCTTGAGTAGCTCCTTGCCTAAATGACGAATGCCGGAGCCGGCGTCAATGATAATAAGTTGCTTGTCAGCGGTGGTGATTTCCACGCATGAGGTGTTACCGCCGTATTTAATCGTGTCTGGGCCAGGGGTGGGGATTGTGCCGCGTACTCCCCAAAATCGGATACGCAAGTGTCACCTCTTCAGAATTTGTGCTTTTTGAAATGTTAGCTGCCAGTATAACAAACAATATGTAAAATTGATATACTTGGCGACGTGTAGAAGATTGGTAAACAGGAGGTTTTGATATGGCGGCAAATCATCCGGTAATTGGTTGGGAATCAGAACAGCCTGTGCCTGAGGGGTATCGGTTTAACAGATATTTGGCAGTGCATCACGGCCGTCTCCACCTGGAGGATATTGATCTGGCCAGCCTTTTTACAACGGGTACACCAGCTCCTCATCTGTTGCCAAGCCCGTTGGAGGTTGTATATCTGCCCCTGATTCGCCAACAAATTGCGGCCATGAACCAGATGTTTGCCGAAGTGATTCAGGAAGTGGGGTATGACGGCCGTTTCTATTACACCTATGCCTCTAAAGCCAACGCCGCTGAAGAAGTGATCCGCACCACGCTGGGCGCAGGCGCACACCACGAAATGTCCTCCACCGTGGATGTGGATATTGCCAAAATCATGATCCAACGCGGCCTGCTGCCTCCCGACCGTCTGATTGTGTGCAATGGCTTCAAGACCGCCGGTTCTCCATACGCCGCCAACATTTTGCAGCTACGCCAGATTCACCAGCACGTGATCCCGGTCATTGAAGATATGGGTGAATTGTCGCCGTTGCTCACCTCCGGCCATCCCTTTGATGTCGGGCTGCGCATGAAAAGTTACGGTCATCATGCCAATGAAACGGAGATGCGGGCGGCCAATTCCCGCTTTGGCCTGAGCCTGGATGACATCTGGAAAGCGGCCGATTACGTTGCGGCCGCGCCTAACCTGAAGCTGGTGATGTACCACAACATGGTGGGCAGCCAGATTACTGAACTGGAGGCGTTTGTGAACTGGCTGAAACCAGGCATTGAGGTCTACGCCCGGCTGCGGCAGCGCCACCATGATCTGCACATCTTCAATTTTGGCGGCGGGATGCCAGCGGCGATGACGCTGGATTTCCATTTTGATTATCACGATTTTGGGCGGCGACTGCTGCGGACCCTGCAAGAGACATGCCGCCGATATAATGTGCCCACGCCGGATGTGATGGGGGAATATGGCCGTTACACCACCTCCGAACATGGCGTGCACCTCTTTTCCGTCATCACCGCCAAAGAGAACGACTCCAAACTGCCCTGGTATATCATTGACGGCTCGATTATGAGTTCCTTCCCGGACAGTTGGGCATTGGGTGAACATTTCATTGTGCTGCCACTCAACCATCTGGACAAACCATTTCAGCAGGTGCAGTTGGGTGGCATCACCTGTGACAGCGACGATGTCTACCCACCCAAACCGAGCCAATCCCCGCTCTATTTGCCGGTGGAAACCGATGGCCTGCTCATCGGCTTTTTCAGCGTCGGCGCCTACCAGGAGATGCTGGGCGGGGTGCGTGGCAGCAAACATTGTGTGCTGCCCGAAGCGTATGAACTGGTGATAGATCGGGTAGACGACGCCTACCAGTTCCAAATCCTGCACGGCCAAACCCCCGACGAGGTCTTGCATAATCTAGGCTATAAAGTGTAAGGTTGTCAGGCAGATAAAATCGGTGCAATCTGCGAAATCTTTTATGATTTTCAGGGTATTAAAAATGGACAAAACACAACTTCGCCGCTGGTTGGTTCCCCAATGGGGCAAAGAGAGCCAGACTGTTGTACCGGGGCTTTACCATTACATGCGGACCAGTGATGGGATGTATACCCGCTTTCATTTGCGGGTGGAGCCGGATGGTCATGGGCTGCTGTTGGCTAACGCAGCCACCGCCGCCCGCCTATCACCTACCGGGGTGATTATGGCCAAGGGATTGTTGGAAGAAAAGACGGAGCAGGAGATCGTCACGGCCGTGCGCACCCGCTACAAGGACGCGACCCACGATGCGGTGCAGGCCGACTTACAGCGTGTTTCCGGCATCATCCACACCTTGCTCTCCTCTGAAGACAACTACCCCATCTTCAATCTGGACGAACTCAACCCCACCGTTTTTGAATCCCAACTGCTGGCCCCGCTGGAAGTGAGCATCCCCCTGGCCGCACCCGATCAAATTGTGCCCTTGCTCGACCGACTGTGGCAGATTGGTATTCCGCACGTCACCTTTCTCACGCCGGAAAACCCCGACCTGGATTACCTGGTGCGGGCGGTAGAGCGAGCCGAAGACCTGGGCATGATTGCCGGGGTACGCAGCCGGGCCACTGACCTGGGGCAGGGCAAACTGTTGCGCGACATTGCCCAGGCGGGTGTAGATTATGTGACCATTCCCATTGCCAGTTTGAACGAAGAGATGCACGACCCCTTGTTGGGCCGGGGTGATTACAGCTTTACCCTCCCGCTCCTGGCAGACATACAAGCCAATGAGGTGTACCCCATCGCCGAAATCCCGTTGGTGGAGAATACACTGCCCACTCTGGAAACCACCCTGACTGCGTTACAGGAGCGCGGTGTTTACACCTTCTTCTTTTGGGCCATTGTGGCC
>CAYXUZ010000095.1:11729-23733 GCA_964467705.1 uncultured Ardenticatenaceae bacterium
GAAGTGCGTGCGGGCGCTTTGCCGGCGCAGGCGATGCCACAGACGGCCGATTGGATCGAAGAAACGGCCGATGACCTGCAAGTTCGGTTCCTGTGGCAGCCACCGGTGCAACGAGACCCGCGCCAGACGTTGGCCGCGCAGGTGCGGCAGGGGCCGCGCTGCTCCGGAGATGTGGCCGCCCGTATTGAACCGAATGGGGATGTGATTCCGCCACGCGGCCCCCATATTTCTGCCGGAGATATACTGACGGATGAGTGGCCAACAATCTGGCAAAATGAAATCTTCACCCGCTATCGTGAGCGGGTGGTGGCCCCCACCCGCTGCGCCAACTGCCCCGGCCTGGCCCTCTGCGCGGCCGATTGCCCACGTGAGGCGGCGGGATGGGCGTATCAGTGAACAGTGAGTAGTAGGCAGTGAGCAGTAGCGGACGTTACACTGCTTACTGCTCACCGCTAACCGCTCACTGAATCATGAGCAAGGAAAACGTACATGATGAGAAACGGCCGTATCCTCCTCTTCTTTGCCCTCTTGCTGGCCTTGTTGGTGGCTGCCGCGCCTATTCAAGCGCAGACCTACAGCTTTATGGTGCCACAGCTTTACATGCAGGTCTTTGTCAACCCGGATGCTTCGGCGCGCATTGTGTATGACATTACCTTTGAGAATGATGCCTTTGCCAGCCCGATAGACATTATAGACATCGGTACCCCTCACGAAGGGTATGATCTAGGAAATTTCACTGTCTCGATTGACGGCCGTCCGCTCACCGACATCCGCAAGTCTGAATATATTGACGTGGGTGTAGAAATTCACCTGGACGACTACGCCATCCCGCCCGGCGAGACGGGCACACTGCACGTGGAATTCACCATGCCAGACATGGTGTATGAGGATGTGACCCAGGACGGTTTTGCTTCCTTGCAAATCACGCCCACCTGGTTCGATCCTACGGTGGTGTATGGCGAGAGCGACATCTGGGTGGTTTTCCACATGCTGCCCGGCGTCAGTCCCGATGATGTGTTGTACCAGGATGTGCCCTTCACCGACAAGGCGATGTTTGAAGAACATGCCATTGTGGGCTGGCGCTGGCCTGACGGGCAGGCCAATCAACCTTATCTGGTAGGCGCGTCCTTCCCCACCACCGGTATGACCTATGTAATTGAACAAAGCCTGTTTGATCTGATGACAAAGTGGCTGCAAGACAACCCTGGCGTGGCTTTTGGTATTGGTCTAGCGGTCATTGTTTTGTTAGGGCTGGCCTTTTTCCGTTATTCTGGCGGCACCGGTATTTCCATTTTTGCCGTGCTGGGCTGCGGTGCGGTCTGGTTGATGATCAGTAATCCGGCGGCGGCGCTGCTGCTGTGCCCGGTTTCACTGGTGTTGGTAGGGCTGGTGGAGTATCGCCTGGCCGGCCGTAAGGAGAAATATCTGCCGGCCATTGCTCAGGTGGAAGGGGGTGGCATCAAACGCGGCCTGACGGCCCCAGAAGCGGCCATTTTGTTGGAACTACCCTTAAACAAGGTGCTGCTGCTCGTTTTGTTTGGTTTATTGGATAAAGGGACGCTGGAGTTGGTGGATGATGATCCGCTACAGGTGAAGGTGCAACGGCCGTACATCACCATGCAAGATGACCGCGCCGCCCGCAACGAACAACGGCGCAAAATTGCCCAACAGCAGGGGATCGTCTTGCGTACTTATGAACACCATTTTCTGGATGTGTTGCAAGAACATGATGGCGACCCGGTGCACAAACTCGATTTTAGCGAGGCGATGAAATCACTGGTCAAAAGTGTGGCCGGCCGCATGAAAGGGTTTGATCTGTCCGATACGCAGGATTACTATCGCAAAATCATCGCCCGCGCTATGCAGCAGGCCAACACCATGGGCAATGTACCCGAACTGGAAGCCCATCTGGACAAAACCTGGCCCTGGATTTTCCTGGATGACGACTACGACCGCTCTTTTCGGCGACGTGATTATCACTATTATCCGACCTGGGCACGGCCGTACACCACCACATCAGCTATCCCCTCCGGCGGAACTGTCACCGCGCCCTCACCGGGCGGCAAAACCACCTTTAGCAACGTCGCCGCCGGTTTTGCCGGTTGGACGGAAAACACGGCCGGACGGTTGGCCTCCGCCATCTCTCCCACGGCCCTGCAAGTCAAGGGTGCATCGGGCGGATTTGTCAACTTGAGCGGGGCAGACAGGGTAACGGGCGATGTCTTCAAAGCGTTGATGAGTTCTTCGGGGGGCAGTGGCGGCTCGTCGTCTGGTGGCAGCAGTTGCGCCTGCGCCTGTGCGGGCTGTGCCTGTGCCTGCGCCTGCGCCGGAGGGGGGAGATGATAGGATAATAAAGCGGGCAGACGGGGGTGGAATCAAGGAGAAAAAGTATGAGTCAGTTTTTTTCATGGCAAAAAAAGAACGGGGCGCCCCTAAAGGCGGGTGGGTTCATTGTGACGCCACAGTCTCAGGTTTTGGAAGTACGTCTGCCATTTGGTGGATTTGTGTGGCACCGACCGGTGAGCGTAGTGGTAGAAAGAGAGGGGGAGGCGGCTGGGGGTAACGGCCGTGAACCCCAGATTATTCCCATCACCGATGTGACGCGCCAGGCCCTTTGGGCAATCGGTGGCCTTGCCTTTCTGGTGAACCTGCTGTTTTTACGCAAAAGAAAATAGGAGAAAAAGATGAGCGAGAATCTTACAAAAATAGCAATTGAATCAGTGCCCAATCAAGAGGCTGCTAATGAATTGATGGCCAGGTTGTTTGACATCACAAAGCCGGAAGTTGTGTTTAGCCAGCCAGTTACGCAGGGTCAATATACTGTCATCACTGCTTCGGAATTAACGGCTGGTATAGGTGTAGGGTATGGCGGTGGCGGCCAACCCGTGCCGGAGGGGAAGGAAAGCGGCGTTGGTTTTGGTGGTGGTGGCGGTGGCGGCGGGGGCACGTTGGCCCGGCCGGTAGCCGCCATCATCATTGGCCCGGAGGGAGTGCGCGTAGACCCAATCGTGGACGCCACTAAAATAGCCGTTGCCTTTTTTACCGCCTTTGGCGCAATGTGGATGGCGTTGAGCAGAATGCGCCGCACGGCACGAACTGGCAAACTCAGGTGATAACAAAAGCAACTATTTGTTGGACTTCCTGCAAAAAAAATATATAACTCTGGTATCTCGATTAACCCCGCATCTCTTTGTCTTGTAACAAAGGAGGTGGTGTTCTTGCCCAAACCATAAAATATGATGCAATAATTTCATATTGGCAGGTCATGTGATGCTGGCGCATGTCTGGTCTGAACTGGACTATACCCGTTATATCCGTCCCGAATTTGTCCTAACGAGGTATTTTCCGACTGATCAGTTTACCTGGGCGGCATCCGTCAAGATTTGAAGGGAGATAAGATCATGAGGAAGTATATTCTTTTGGCGTTGCTTTTAGTTGTGTTTCTTTTTGTAGGCGTTATGACCAGAGGGGCTGTCCTGGCCGGGCCAACGGATCAAGACAGCCCACCGGCAGGCGCAAAAGGGGAGGAAGCCACTGACACGGCCGAGGTAGATATCGTACCTGTTGGCAGCATGGCCCAGGAAGTGGTTGATGTTACTGTCAACAATTTGGAAGCTACCCAACTCATATTGGGTCAATCCCTTGTCGGGGAAATTGAACCAAACAATACCATCACTGATGCCAATACACTAAGCAGTAATAACACGGCCGTACTGGGGAATATCTACCCGAATGCGGATGTAGATTACTTCTCGTTCACGGCCGTTGCCGGGGATCGTGTCTATGCGGCTGTTATGACCAGCTTTGGGGCCAGTGGCAGCACGGATAGCGCGCTGGATGTACTGGATGCCGCTGGTGTCTCACTGGAATTTGATAATGATGATGGTTCTCTTGGCGGGTTGTCATCCAGCATTGCCGGCGTTACCATCCCCTCATCTGGGACGTATTATGTGCGGGTACGCCATTTCAGCGCTACAGGGCAGCTACGGCCGTATCACCTCCATTTCCAGTTGCAAAGTGGGACGCCAACGGCCGAAACTGAACCTAACGACGCCGGACAACCCTTGCCACCCTCCGGTTGGGTTAGTGGGCAAATAAGTGCAACCACCGATGTGGATATTTATACGCTGTCGCTCAACGCCGGTGATACCGTTTACCTCAGCCTCGACCTTGACCCGGAACGGGATGCGGTGGAATGGAACGGTTGGGTCGGCCTCGGCGCCTTTAATGGCTTCTTCCTGGTCGTCAATGACGGCGGGACATCTACGCCGGACTCCGAAGCCTTTTTCTTGACGGTCAAAGATGCCGGGGTGTATAACATCCTCGTCAGCGTGCCCACTGGTGGCACCACCTTCGGTACCTATCATTTGAGCGCCAGTGTCATTCCGGCCGAAACACCGAGTGGCAGTTGCACCACCTACACCAACAGCACCCCAACTGTCCTGACAGACGCCGGCCTCACCACGTCCACCATTGTCGTGCCAGGCAATCCCCGCATCGCCGATCTGGATGTGTCCATAGATATGGCCCATACCGATATGACGGATATGGACCTCATTCTGCAAGCGCCAGATGGCAACAGCGGCGGCCTGTTTACCGACATTGGCTCCAACACCCAACAGGTAATGAATCTGGTTCTGGATGATGAAGCAGCCATCCCCTTTGCTTTTACAGTTGTCAGTGGGATGCGTTACCAACCGGAACTGAACTACCGCCTGGATTGGTTCGATTATCAGGATGCCGGTGGCACCTGGACGCTAAATCTGTATGATGACGCAGCAACCGATACCGGTACCTTGAACAGTTGGAGCATTACCATTTGTGAGCCACCACCGCTGCCTGCCTGCCCCACCGGCACAGCCCCCACGGTGCTTTACAGCAACGACTTTGAGACCACTGATGGTGGCTTCACGCATTCCGGCACACAGGATGAGTGGGAGTGGGGTTCACCCACAGCGATACCGATTACCACTTGCCGCAGCGGGGCCAATTGCTGGAAAACCGACCTGGACAGTACCTATAACGCCAGCAGCAACCAGGATCTTCTGTCACCCGGCGTTGTGATCAGCGGCACGGGCATTGTCGGGCCTGTTTACCTCTCCTGGGCACAGAAATATCAAATGGAAAGCGCCTCCTTTGACCATGCCTATGTTGATGTGCGACAAGTAGGTGGTAGTTCACCCACACGGTTGTTTGAGTGGCTGGCAGCCACGATGACGACGGCAGCCGGGACACCATCTGTGACCATTCAGGAAAGCTCTGGTTGGAGTGTGTATACACAAGACATTACTGGCTACCTGGGGCAAAATGTGGAGGTACTCTTCCATGTAGACACAGATTCTTCCGTGCAACTGGGTGGTCTGGCAATTGATGATGTGAGCATTATTGCCTGCGGCCCCCCACCTCAAGCAGCCATCACCCTGGAAAAGACGGTAGGCACAGACCCGTCTACTTGCGCAGCGACCAGCACCATTAGTCTGCCCTTCTTTGGCGACGACGTGACCTATTGTTACACCGTGACCAATATCGGTAATGTTGCCCTGACGCTACATGATTTGGTAGATGATCAGTTGGGCACCATCCTGGACGACTTCCCGTTTACGCTTGCAGCCGGGGCTTCGACGTTTATCACACAGACGGCCACTGTTACCGAAACAACGGTAAATAATGCTACCTGGACGGCGACGGATGGGGTGACGACAACGGTGCAGGCTTCGGACACGGCCGTCGTCAACGTCGCTGTGCCGCAACCTTCTATCAACGTCAACAAGACCGTAGGTACTGATCCCGCCGTCTGTGCCACCTCTGATTCTGTTACTTTGCCCTTTGGTGGCGGCGATGTGACCTATTGTTTTGAGATTGAAAACACAGGCAATATCACGCTCACCAATCACAATCTGACGGACAGTGAACTTGGGGCAATCCTAACCAACTTCTCGTATACCCTGGCCCCTGGCGCTTCAGCGTTTATCACCGAGACCGCCAATATCGTGCTGACAACGGTGAACACGGCTACCTGGACGGCCGACCTGCCCAGCGCCCCAGTTTTGGTCACAGCTACCGACAGTGATACGGCAACGGTCATTGTTGAATCTGCCGCTCCAGAAATGGTTGTATCCCCAGACAGCATGACCTCTTCGCAACCGGCTGATGCGGTGATGACACAAACATTGACCATTAGCAACCCTGGTGATGCTGCACTGGATTGGACCATTCAAGAGGGTGCTCTCTATGGCGGAGTCTTGTACGACAACGGCCCACTGGTGAACAGTCCCGGTACCGGCTCTGGCGGCGCGGACGAAAGCATGTTGCAAAACACGACGTTAGCCATGACCGTCATTGGCTTTGGACACCAGATCGTGAACAACAATAGCATGGCTGATGATTTCACCATCCCGGCCAGTCAACAGTGGACGATTGACGACATCACTTTCTTTGCCTATCAGACCGGCTCCACCACCACCTCCACGATAACGGGTATGAACGTGGACATCTACGATGGTGATCCCTCTGCCGGGGGTACCATCATCGCCAGCAGCACCACCATGTTGAGTACCCAGTGGTCAGGCATCTACCGCGTTACTCAGACAACCAGTGGCAACACCACCCGGCCGGTCATGGCCACTGTCATGGACATGGGCGGGTTGACTCTGGGTGAAGGCACCTACTGGATTGAATGGCAGGCGTCTGGCAGCCTGGCTTCTGGCCCGTGGGCGCCAGCGGTCACCATCAACGGCCAGACGGCAACCGGAAATGGGTTGCAAAACCTGGCAGGTACCTGGCAGGCGGCAATGGATGTAGGCCAACAAGGTCTCCCGTTCGTTATCTCCGGTACATCTGGTTGTAGCGGTGATGTTCCCTGGTTGAGCGTATCGCCAACGGCGGGTACGACACCGCAACAAGAATCCTCTGATGTCACTGTCACATTTGACTCCACCGGTCTGACACCTGGCACTTACAATGGCAACCTCTGTGTGGCCGGTAATGCACCAGCCAACCCATTGGTAACGGTGCCGGTCACTCTGACGGTGGAAGGCGCGCCGGTCATTACGGTGGCTCCGGCTAGCCTGGAGAGCATCCAATTGCCGGATACGGCCGTCACACAACAAATGACCATCAGCAATACCGGTGATGTGGATCTAACCTGGGACATCTATGAAGATGATGGTGCAGGTTTTGTGTTTGGTAATAGTTGGGCGGATAACTTTGACAGCTATGCCACCGGCAGCCAACTGCACGGACAGGGCGGCTGGAAAGGCTGGGACAACAGCCCGGCGGCGGGCGCACTCACCAGTTCCGCCCAGGCACGGAGCACGCCCAATTCGGCCGACATTTCCGGTGCGGCCGACCTGGTGCATGAATATAGCGGCTTTACCTCCGGCCAATATACCTACACCGCCTGGCAATACATCCCCAGCAGCTACACCGGGCAGGCGTACTTCATCCTGCTCAACACCTATGCCGATGGTGGCACGAAGAACTGGTCTACCCAGGTCTGTTTCAACTCTACGACGGATATGCTCTATGACGATGCGGCGGCCAGTTGTGCCAGTGGCAACAGCCTGCCGATTATCTATGATCAGTGGGTAGAAATTCGGGTAGAGATAGACCTGGATGCCGATTCACAGACGTTCTATTACGACGACCAAATGCTGTTCCAGGATACCTGGACGGGGCATGTTTCTGGCAATGGGGCGGTGAACATTGCGGCGGTAGACCTGTTTGCCAACAATTCTACACCGGTTTACTACGATGATATGTCGTTGGCTGCGCCTGTTTTGCCGCCTTGTGCAGTGGCCGCCGATATTCCCTGGGCGTCGGTTTCTCCGGATACCGGTACAACCGGTGTGGGTGCGTCTTCAACGGTGGATGTGACCTTTGACAGCACCGGGTTGGCGACGGGCGTGTACACCGGTACGTTGTGCGTAGAGAGCAATGACCCGGTGACGCCATTGGTAGAAGTGCCACTGATGCTGACGGTAGAAGAGATAACGTATGGCGTGGCAGTCACGGCCGTAGACAATGCCCTCTCCGGCGCACCCGGTACGACGGTGAACTATACCGTCTGGGTGACAAATACGGGCAACGTGGCTGACACCTATGACCTGTCGGTTTCCGGCAATACCTGGCCGACTACGCCATCGGCTGCGTCTGTGACGCTGGATCCCGGCGAAGGCACCAGTGTGACGGTGGATGTGGATATTCCGGCGACTGCCGGTGACGGCGACACAGATACGGCCACAGTGACGGCGACCTCAACCGGCGATGGGTCGGTTTCGGGCAGTACAGACCTGACGACGACGGCCGTAACCGGCGCTACCTATGGCGTCTCCCTCTCACCGGACGATGCGGCTAGCGGTGCGCCAGGCAGCGATATTACCTATACTGTCTGGATTACCAACGAGGGTAATGTGGCTGACACGTTCGACCTCTCGCTCTCTGGTAATACCTGGACGGCCGTTTTGTCGGCCTCCAGTATCACCCTGGATGCCGGCGCTTCCGGTTCAGTAACAGTTGTTGTTTCTATTCCGTCCGGTGCGGCTGAAGGGGATGATGACAGTGTGACGGTTACGGCCGTGTCCCAAAACGATGCGACTGCGACCGATAGCGCTACTCTGACGACAACCGCGCAAATGCCAACGTATGTCATTTACTTACCAATCATCCTCAAAGACAACTAATTCTTAGGTTCCTTTGGTGATGACGTCGGCGTGACGCTTTAGAGATAAGGCGTCACGCCGATTGTGTTTTTATCAGATAGTTGTGGCATGAACCCTTTTACCAAATTCCTGCGCCAATGGTCGGCTAATGAAGACTTTGATGTTTTTGTCACCTATTGGGATCGGCTAGAAAGGCTGACGATCCAGGTCTATCGGCAAAAGATTCCAGTAGAGATGGCCCAATCTGAATTTGACGAGGTTTGGCCCTGGCTGCGAGAACGGTACGGCCGTTGGCAACCCCTACTAGAACCTTACTGGCGGCAAAACCTGGTTGCCGGAAATCCTGCTGAAACCGACCCCTTCCTCCTTCTGCTAGACAAACAATCCCCTGATGCCATCTCCGGTGACTGGCAAGCTATGCAACACTTGCCCGCCGCTCGTGAAGCTCTCAATCAATACATTATGGCTCAAGAGTAGTAGAGTAGTCGATCTTGTTGCCTTCTCTGACGTTACCCATTAGAATGAGATTTAGTATTATGTTTACCTTCTGAGGGGTATGTCATGCGAAAAGGTCTGTCACTTACATTTTTCTTTGGCTTGTTAATTGGTGGTATGGCTGCGTTGATTATCTGGTATTACCAGAAAAGCACATCGGCCGAGGACGGAGCGTTGGTGTTGCTAGACAGGCTGGCTGAGATGGATCGCCGGTGGCGGCAAATGCGGGCGCGATCAGCAGCCGACATCTCGTCCGCCGAAATGTCGCCCAGCCCCTTGCGCAATTCAATTCAGATGCCCCTGACGGATGAGACACCCGCGTTTTTACAACGTTCCGGTACGGCCGTGCCTGATGACCTCACGCGCATCAAAGGCATTGGCCCCACATTTGCCGAGCGGCTGTTGGCACAGGGCATAGACACGTTTGCCGGGGTAAGGGCGCTATCGGTCACACAACTGGCCGATGTTTTGCAAATTGCACCCCGTCGCGCTGAAACCATTCTGGCAGCAGCCCAGACCATTTAAAAACCTGTTTTTGGCGAAAGGTATTTTATGAACTCCACAATACTTATTATCCTGCTATTTGTGGTCGGGGGCATGTCTGGGGCGTTAATTGTGTTTTTGGTGGATTGGCGCTATTGGGGGCGGCGAGAGCAAAAAGCATTTGGCGAACGTAACAAAGCCCAGGCGCTCAATCAGGTGACCCAAGCCCGTTTACAACGCGCCGAAAAAGGTCAGTTGATTGCCCAAAAAGATGTTGAGAATTTGCGGCAAGATGTGGCGGAGCGAGATACCCGTTTGCAACAACTGAGCGACGAACTCCAGGGCACTAAGCAGCAGTTAGAAGTGGCCGAGGCGGACATTACCCGGTTGGAGTCCGCTCTACGACAGGCAACTGACCAGCTTGAGAGTTGGCAAGAACGGGCCGAGAAGCTGCAAAAAGATTTGTTGACCAGCTATGCCGAAAAGAATCTATTGCAAGAAAATGCTGCCCGCCTTGAAAGTCAATTGGACGTTATCCGTGCTGAAAATCAGCAAGTTTGCCAACAAATAGCTGTGCTAGAGGTGGAGTTGAAGCATGTGCGAAGCGACCTCGCTGAGGCACAGGGCTGGGAGGAGCGGGCAACTTTTGAAAGCGGAAAATGAAGCGTTGGTGGGGCAGTTAAATCGGGCTGAAATTCATACCGGTGAACTAGAGGCGCAAGTTAAGGCCGCCGCGCAACAAATGACCGATGCGCAAGTCCTGGGTAAAAAGCTGGTAGAAATGCAATCCCGGTTGCAGGAATCGGAGAAACAGAGGGAAACACTGCAAGAGAAGATGACGGCCGTGCAGCACACACTCGATTACACCGGCAAAAATCAGCTGCAACTCATCCAGGGCATTGGCCCCGCCTATGCTCGCCGCTTGAATGAAGCGGGCATTCTCACCCTGGAAGATCTGGCCCAATGCACACCCGAACAAATCACCGGAATCGTTCAACCTAAAAAGTGGCAACACATTGAACCCACCGAGTGGATTCGAGAGGCCAGGGCGCTTACGGCGAAGATAAACCGCACTTAGAAACCTCGCAAGACCCGACGGATTCAAGAACTTGCAGACAAGAATAGAGTCATACCCAGAATAAGTGGCAGATTTATATAAATTTTATATGATAGTGGTAGAAGGCATAACTTTTGCATCTGCTGAAATGAATGAGCGACACGCAAACTGTAGTTTGAGCGCCATTGCCATTGGCAAGAAGCCGACGTTAACTTGAAACTGTTCCGATACAACAATACACTAATCACCACTGAATTGGGCTTACTTTCACCAAAGGAGTAGTTGAACATGGGCAGAGCAGGACAACCATTAACGATCTTGATGGCAGATGATGACGCTGATGACCGTTTGTTGACACAAGAAGCCCTGGAGGAAGCCCGTCTGGTAAATTTCCTGCACTTTGTGGAGGATGGTGAGCAGCTGATGGACTATTTATTTCGCCGTGATAAATATGCCCACCTGCAAGATGATCCAATGCCAGGGTTGATATTGTTGGACCTTAATATGCCCAGGAAAGACGGCCGTGAAGCACTTGAAGAAATTAAGCGTACTCCACATCTGCGCCGGATTCCGATTGTAGTGTTAACAACATCCAAAGGGGAAGAAGACATTTACCGAAGTTACGATTTGGGAGCCAGTTCTTATATCACCAAACCTGTTACCTTCGCCGCTCTGGTCAAAGTCATTCAGGCAATCGGTAAGTATTGGTTTGAATTGGTTGAACTACCTCCTGCTGATCATGATCTTGCCAACTGACGGATATATCTTTGCCAGAAGAGCGTTTGTGGATGGATAGCCATTTCATTCACCTTAATGTAATGGATTAGTAGTAATTGAGGCACAGATGGATTTGATACGGATATTGTTGGTGGATGATGACGAAGATGATTATCTTATCACCCAAGACCTGTTGACTGACATTGGTGATAATCGTTACCACCTGGATTGGGTTTCCACTTATGAGGTGGCTGCGGACAGGATTGCCCAGAGTGTACATGACATCTATCTAGTAGATCTTCGGTTGGGTAGGCATAGCGGGCTAGATTTGCTACGTTGGGCTGTGGAGAGTGGATGTAAAGCGCCGGTTATTTTGCTCACGGGCCAGGGTGATCACCAGGTAGACCTGGAAGCAATGGAGGCGGGCGCAGCTGATTACCTGGTTAAAGGGCAAATCAATCCTCAGATTTTGGAGCGTTCCATTCGCTATGCGGTTGAACGGTATCGCGCCCAGGCTGATCGCTTGAAGCTGGAAGCAGAACTGCGGCAAGCGCAAAAAATGGAAGCCATTGGGCATATGGCCGGTGGCATT
>CAYXUZ010000096.1:0-11676 GCA_964467705.1 uncultured Ardenticatenaceae bacterium
TTGTGAGCGAAATCGGGGCGACGGCCTTGATCTTGCTGCTGCTTCTGTTCCCAGACGGCCGTTTCATTAACCGTTGGACCCGCCTCAGCGCCTACCTGCTCCTCTTCATCATCCTGCCCTTTGGCATGATCAATGTAATCCTCTCGCCCGGACTGCACGACACCCTGGCCGATGCCATTAATGGCATCTTCTTTTTGCTCTTTATCCTGCTCGGCGCGGCGGCGCAAATTGGTCGTTACCGTGCCCATGCTAACCAGCTACAAAAGCAGCAGACCAAATGGGTGGTCATTGGCGTCACATCTCTGATGCTCGGCGTTCTGTTGTGGTTTCTTTTTATGGAATTCTTTCCGTTGCCAGCCGGTATTCCACGCCTCACCTGGAATCTTTTCGGCGGTGTGTTAATGATCGCTTTGGTTGCCCTATTTCCCATTTCTTTGGGGCTGGCTATTTTGCAATACCGCCTGTGGGATATTGACCTGCTGATTAACCGCACCCTGGTGTACGGCGGGCTGACGCTGATCGTCATTTCCATTTATGTTCTGACGGTGGGGCTGTTAAGCTTCCTGTTTCATACATCGGGTAATCTGGTGATTTCGCTGGTTGCCACAGGCTTTATCGCCGTCCTCTTCCAACCATTGCACCAACGGTTGCAACGCGGCGTCAATCGGCTGATGTTTGGCGAACGGGATGATCCGGCGGCCGTGCTCACCCGCCTGGGCCAACGGTTGGAAGCGGTCAGCCGGCCTGACGCCGTTTTGCCGGCCATTGTGGAAACTATTACCCACGCGCTCAAACTGCCTTATGCAACGATAGTGTTGGCGGACGGTACAGTCATGGCCGAAACCGGGACATTGCCAGCCATGCCGTTACATTCATTCCCGCTGATCTACCAGGGGGAGATGGTGGGGCAATTGCAGGTGGCCGCCCGTTCATCAGGTGAGGGGTTGAGCGCGGCCGATGAGCGCGTGCTGCGGCAGGTGGCGTTACAGGCGGGCACGGCCGTACATACCATCCGCCTCACCCACGACTTGCAGCAGTCGCGCATCCACATTGTCAGTACCCGCGAGGAGGAGCGCCGCCGCCTGCGCCGTGATTTGCACGATGAACTTGGCCCCGTCATTGCCAGCCAGGGCCTCAAACTAGCCGCCGCCCGCGAGTTGCTGTATACCAACCCGGACACGGCCGTGCGCCTGCTGGACGACGTGCTGGCTAAAAACCAAAACACGGTCGCCGAGGTGCGCCGTCTGGTCTATAACCTGCGCCCGCCCACTCTGGATGAACTGGGACTGGTGGAGGCCACCCGCGAATATGTGCAAAGCAGTCAACAGAGCGGCATAAAAGTAACCGTCATTGCTCCTGATGAATTGCCGCCCCTTTCGGCGGCGGTGGAAACCGCTGCCTACCGGATTGTGGCCGAAACGTTTACCAATGTGCTGCGCCATGCGGCAGCGCAGCATTGCTGGATTGAGTTCAAAGTGGGGAAGATTGGAGATTGGCGAATGGAGATTGGGAAAACGCTTGTTTCTAACCTGCAATCTCTATTGATCAAAATTGAGGATGACGGCGTGGGGTTACGCGACAACAGTCGTGCCGGAATCGGCCTGCTTTCCATGCGGGAACGGGCGGAAGAGGTAGGCGGGACGTGTGAGATTGTGTCCGGCGAAAAGGGGGTGCGGGTAACGGCCGTGCTGCCTCTCTCAACAGGCAGAAATACATGACCCATCTCACGATTCTGGCCCTGGGTTCGCGGGGTGATGTATTGCCCTATGTGGTGTTGGGCGCGGGGCTGCAAGCCAGCGGTTTTGCCGTGCGTATGGTCACGTTCGCCAGCTTTGCCCCGCTGGTCGCCAGACACAACCTGGAATTTACGGCCGTGCCCGGCAACGCCGAACAAATCACCACCAGCAGCAGCGGCGTCTCCCTGGCCGAATCTGGCTACAACGTCTGGCGCATGTGGCGTTCGCTCAAAGCCTCTTACTGGCAGTTAGCCAGCAGCATCACCCAGACCCTCTCCCAGCCCGCTATCCGGCAAACAGACGCCATCCTCAACCAGTTACCCGGCGGGCTGTTTGGGTTGGACCTGGCCGAAAAGCTGGGCATCCCGCACATCAACGTAGCCGTCATGCCCCTGCTGCGCACCCGCGCCTTCCCCATGCTTGCCTTTCCCCCTGGCCCGGCCGTTTTACCGGGCTATACACCACTCACTTACCGGCTGGCGGAGCAGCTTGTCTGGTCTGGTTTTCGTGGCGCGGTCAATCGCTGGCGGCAAACGGTTTTGGGGCTGCCGCCGCAACCGTTTTGGGGCCGCTTTGGTGAGATGGGGCAGCTACCCACGCTGCTTGGTTTTAGCGAACAGATTGTGCCTCGCCCACCTGACTGGGGGGCCACTGTGCATTACACCGGCTACTGGCGGCCGCAAGAGCCGGAGTGGACGCCGCCGGAGGGGTTGCAGCGTTTTTTAGAAGCCGGGCCGCCGCCCGTTTTTATCGGTTTTGGTAGTATGCCGGTGCGCGACCCGCAGCGGGTGACGCAAATTATCCTGGAAGCGATCCGACTGAGTGGGCAGCGGGCGATTCTTCATGCGGGCTGGGCGGGTATTGGGGACACGGCCGTACCTGACGCCATTTATCAACTTGATTATGCCCCATATGGTTGGCTCTTTCCGCAAATGGCGGCGGTGGTGCATCATGGCGGTTCGGGCACTACCGGTTTTGGCTTTTGGGCCGGTCTGCCCACTGTGCTGGTACCGTTCCTCTTTGACCAGTTTTATTGGGGGCGGCGTATTGTGGCGTTCGGTGTGGGGCCAGAACCGGTACCTTACAAAAAGCTCACGGCGGAACGGCTGGCGGCAGCAATAGACACGGCCGTGACGAATCCGCACATTCGCCAGCGTGCCGCCGAACTGGGACAGTGTATCCGGCAAGAAGATGGCGTGGGTACGGCCGTTAAAATTATTAAACAGATCGTCGGAGTAAAGTCATGAATCCCATTCGCATTCTTGTTGTGGATGACCATCAACTGTTTATTGAGGGATTGACCGCTTTGTTGAACGCCACGCCGGAAACGACAGTTGTGGGCGAAGCGGCCACCGGTCAGGAAGCTATTGCCCAGGTGACGGCCGTTGCCCCCGACGTGATCCTCATGGACATTCACATGCCGGACATGAACGGCGTAGAAGCTACCCAGCGCATCCTGAAAACGAACCCCGACGTGGGCATCATCATGCTGACCATGTTGGAAGACGACGCTTCCGTTTTTGCGGCCATGCGTGCCGGGGCGCGGGGTTATGTGCTGAAAGGGGCGCACCACCAGGAATTATTGCAAGCCATTCGCGCCGTCGCGCAAGGGCAGGCGCTCTTTGGTCCAGCCATTGCCCAACGCATCATGCAGTTCTTCCAGAGCAGCAGCCGGCTTACCAATCAATCATCATCCACCGAGCCCTTTCCTGACCTGACCGAACGGGAACGCGAAGTACTGGCGCTGATCGCCCAGGGCAAAAACAACAGCGACATTGCTAACATTCTGGTCATCAGCCCCAAGACGGTGCGCAACCATATCACCAGCATCTTCAGCAAGCTGCAAGTCGCCGACCGCGCCGAAGCCATCGTCAAAGCGCGGGAGGCGGGTCTGGAGAATTGAGAGGTTGAGAGATTGGGAGATTGGGAGATTGGGAGATTGATCAGGCTTCAATGAAGCAGTTGACCGCCTCATACTGCGCCAGTTCATGGGGGGAAATGGCGCGTTGCACCGTTTGTCGCCACATTTGTGACTGCTTGAGGAGATCGGCTGCTTCTGCCGGCGCACCCATTTTCCCGGCCAAATCCGCCTGCACCAACAGGGCCGCAGCCATCATGATGGCATCCTCCCGCGCCGCATAGTGGGCATACGCCAGCGCCGCCAGAGAAACGGCCGTTTCATACTCTCCCCGGTTCATAGCAATTTGCGCCAGCGTCAGTTGCGCGTCGGGTAGAAAGTGGCTGTCCTCCAACTCGCTGAAAATGCGCAAACTCTCTTGCGCCAATTGCTCCGCCGCCGCCAACTCGTCCAATTCGCGCAGCACATCGGCCAAATAGTTACCCACAAAAGCCTTTGACCAGCCATCACCCGCCTGCTTCGCCTGGTCGTAGGCTTGCTGCAAATAGCGCCGGGCGGCTGGTAAATCCAGCGTTTCCTGGGCAATCAGCCCCAGGTGCGCCAGTTCGGAGGCGTGGTCGCCCTCCGGGCTGACGGTCATGCTTTCCGTCAGCCGCGCCGCTGCCAGCGTATAATCGCCCATGGTGTAAGCGGTCAGGCCCATGTTATGCAGCACCGTAGCCATGCCTTCCGTGTCGCCAAGCTGGCGGCGCAGGGCCAGCCCTTCCTCGTGGCAGGCCAGGTTGGCGGCGTAATCGCCCAATTCCAGGCAAAAGGAGGCCAGCCCGTTGAGGGCGCGGGCGCGCTGCGCCAGATCGGTGGAGGGGAGCTGCAACGCCGCCGTGAGCAGTTCCCGCCCCAGGGCAAACAGGCTGCGCCGATACCAGAACCACCACAGATTCCCGGCAATGGTGACGGCCGTTTCCCCATCCCCCGCCGCCAACGCCCAACGCAGCGCCGCCAAAAAGTTGTCCTGGTCGGCCAGCGCCCGCGGCATCCAGACCCCCTGCTCTTCCCCCAACAGCCCGGCGAACACCTCCTGGGTGAATTGGGCGTAGTGCTGGGCGTGCGTCTGTTGCGTGGCAGCTAATTGGTCGGTGGCCGTTAACTGTTCCAGGGCAAAGGCGCGCAGGGTTTCCAACAGGTAGAAACGGCCGCCGTCACGCACCCCCACCAGATTCGCCCGCGCCAACTGCGCCAGCAAAACGGCATCTGCCTGGGCAATGGCTTCTACGGCCGTCGCCGCTCCCCCGCCCACAAAAACCCCCAGGCGGTAAAAAGCATGTTGAGCAGCGGCGGGCAGCAGGTGGACGCTCCAGGCAATGGCCGCGTGCAGCGTGCGGTGCCGTTCGGCCACGTTGCGCCGCGTCTGCTGCAACCAGGTGGACGAAAGCTGATTGTGACCACGCAGGCTGAGTAACTGCTGCGTCAGGCTGGCCGGATCTTGGTCGCGCAGGCGGGCGGCGGCCAGTTCCAACGCCAGCGGCAGCCCATCCAGCGCCACGCACAATGTCGCCCGCGGCAGCAAATTGTCGTCGCTGAGGGTGAAGGTGGGGTCTATTGCCTGCGCCCGCGCCAGCAACAGCTGCATCGCCGCTGTGTGCGCCCAATCGGGGGACGGCCGTTGCGCCAGATCGGGCACAGGCAGCGGCGTCAGCGGCCACTCTTGCTCACCGTACAAATCCAGGGGCGTGCGGCTGGTGCAGAGCAACTTCAGGCATGGCGCTTGTGTGAGCCATTCGGTGAAAAGAATAACGCCTTCCAGCAAATGTTCGCAGTTGTCCAGCACCAGCAGCAGGTGACGGGGGGCGAGATAGGATTGGATGGCGGCAACGGCCGTTTGCTGCGGCGTTGGGCTTATATCCAACTGGCGCAGCACGGCATACGGGATGTCGTTCGGCGTTGTTGCTTCCGCCAGCGACACAAACGCTACGCCATCGGCGAACTGTGCCAGGGCGGCGTGGGCTACCTCCAACGCCAGGCGTGTCTTGCCAATGCCCGGCGCTCCCACCAGAGTAATCAGCCGCGCCGTTTGCAGCCGGTTCACCAACTCGGCCACCTCCGCCTGCCGCCCCAGCAGGGGTAGCAGCGGCGCCGGTGGTATGTGGCCGGGCGCGGTGGCAGTCACGGTTTCTTGCACCAGTTGGATATGCGTCTGTTTGGTGTGGGTGACGGTGATCTGCCGGTCGCGCCGGGTTTGCCCGGCCAGCGCCAGGAACTGCTCCACCAGGGCGCGGTCACGTTCCAGCAGCAGGGCGGGCACAAACAGGGCGGCGATGACGGCCAGATCGGGCAGGCGGGAGCCGTTTTCCAGGCGGGCGATTTGCTCGCGGCTGTAGCCGACGGCGCGCCCCAGTTCATCCTGGGTGAGGCGGGCGCGTTTACGCAGGAAGCGCAGCGCCGGGCCGAAAGAGTCGGGTAAGGCGGGTGAAGGGAGCATAGATTTCGGATTTACAGCAGGGTGTAGGCTTCGCGGGCCATGAGCACTTCAAAGCAGTCAGGGGGGCGGGGCGAGGGAACTTCTGTCGGCGCGTCGTTTTGCCGGAGTGACTCGCTGAGCAGGTAAAGCTCAAACAGGCCGATGCGCAGCGCAGCCGAGGCGGCGAAGGCAAAACGCACCTGCGGCGGATCAATCTGGCAGCCAGCATCTTGTAACCCGGCCAGGTAGTGGGTAAAGAGGAGGTCGGTTGTTTCTTGCGGCGGAACGGCCGTTACATTCAAATGGGCGCCGAGAACAAGCTGCCCCAGGTCGTGCCCCAGCGGTTCGACGCCCATGAGCGCCCAATCCAGGGCGACGGTCTGCTCTTGTCCATCGGGCGTATGGCGCGACATGAAATTGGTGGGATAGGTGTCGCCGTGGCACAGGGTATGGGGCGCCTGGGCCAGCGCCGCCAGGAAGCGTTCGTGTTCTAGCAGCAGGCGGCGAAAGGGGTTGTCGTCGGGTGTGGGATAACGCTGCAAGACGCGGGGATGCTGCCAGGGGATGGTCTGCCATTGGGGCAGCATTGTAATCCATTGGCGGGTGATTTGGTGACCAAACCAGGGGTAAGACGGCCGTTCTGCCACGTACAGCCCATTCAACCGCCCCAGATGGCGCGCCGCCAGTGCATAACGGGCCAGCGGCCATTCCCCCGCATAAGCGTCTTGCACATCTTCCAGCCAGAGCAGGGCGATGTCGCCCGGCAGTTCGGCCGCGCCATAACAGCGCGGCGCGGCCAGGCCATCTGGCAGCCTGTCCAGCAGGCCAGATTGGTAGATGAGCAGCTCGCGCCGCCAGTAGTTCCAGTGGCTCTGATCATCTCCTTCGCCCATATTGCTCCAACCAACGTTGGCCGGGGATTGCAGAATTTTCAGCACCACCGACCAGTTGACCGGCTCAGTGCCCTCCTGCCCAACGCCAGCGAAGCGGTATAGCCCCATGCTGACCGGGTTGCCCATGCCGCCGCCCAACTGGCTGACCTGCCAACCCCGAATTTTCAGAGCGGGGCGTCGGGTGGATTGGCGGGCAACGGCCGTTAGCTGTCCCGGTTCAATGGATTGAATGATTGAAGTCGCATCCTGTGTCATGGCTACCTGTGTATAAGCGTGATTGCGTTGGTGGATTGGAAACGAACCCACCAGCTTTTGCAAAGCGGCTTAACAAGCATGGATTTTATCCATTCCTGACCGGTTGTCACAAAATGTCACCTTTGTCACGGCCGTTACCGCTATCTTGCGGCGATGGAAACAAAACGGGTGATTTTGACGATTGAGACAATCGAAACCACAACGATCACCATAAACGAACAAGGAGATATGCCTGATGAAACAATTTCTCGTTATGTGTTTATTGCTGTGCGGCGCGATGTTTGGCGTGGCGTGTGGCGGCTCGGAAGCCGTGGGAGGCCAGGAGGCCGTGGGCGGTCAGGAAACCATGAGCGGCCAGGAAACTATGAGCGGATCGGAGACCGGCAGCAGCCAGGAAACGGCCAACAACCAGACGGCCGTTAATCCGCCAACGGCCGTGCCCGCACCCCCGGACATAGCCACCGACACTGACTGTGAGGATTACTTCCGCTTTTGCACCCACGTGCAGATCAGCGGCAGTGTGACGGCCGATTTCACCAGCGGCATTGGTGGCAACGTGCCCGCCTGCGCCGATTGGGCGGCCGGCGGCGCATCGCGGCACCTGGATTTGCCAATGGTGCAGGCGTTTGATCAGACGCCGCAGATCGTCGTGGCGTTAACAGCATTGGGCGAATATACCGGGCCGGGACAGTATGAGATGCAGCATACCAAAACAGGCGCGCTGCCGGATTGGTTCCCATCGCTGGCTGTGGGCGAGCGGACATTTGAGCGGGGGGAGGGGGCAACGGCCGTTGCCGAAGTCGCTGCCGATGGTTCTGGCACATTCACCGCCACCGGACTGGTGGAAGTGGCCTCCCTGCAAAACAACAACCCCGACCCGGACGCGCAGGTGGATTTGACCGTGACCTGGACGTGTCAGGAACCTTAAACAGGCAATTGCCAATGGCTCATTGGCAATGGTCAATGGTCAATCGGCAGATCCTAATTTCATGCAAACAAGGGTATGGTTGAACCATGCCAAAAAAGGAAAAATGATGAAAAAGCAGTTCATTTTGTTTATTGTCGGAATGTGTCTGTTGGCGCTGGTGTGGAGCGTGGGGCAGGCGCGGGCGGACGATGCGGTGGTGGGCGATGGCTCACCGGCAAGCTGCACGGAGGCAGCGTTTGATGCGGCGTTGGCAACGGCCGTTTCCGGGGGTGGCGTCATCACCTTCAACTGCGGTGCAGCGGAGGCAACCATCCCGTTTAGCCTGAGCAAAATTGTGAACCTGGGCAATGTGACCATAGACGGCGCAGACCGCATCATCCTGAATGCGAACAACAACGACCGCCACTTTTTTGTTGGCGGTGGCGTCACCTTCCGCCTGCAAAACATCACCCTGCGCGACGGCAATTCGTTGGTGAGCGGCGGAGCAATTGAAGCTTCTGGGGCAACGATCATCCTGGAAAATGTGCGCCTGCTCAACAACTACTCCAGCGTGGCGGGTGGCGCCATCTATTGCTATGACAGCACGCTGACAATAAGCAACAGCCTGCTGGAAAACAATGCTTCGGACACGGCCGGGGCCATTTATAACGATGGCTGCGCCATGACCATCAGCGGCTCCACGCTGCGCGGTAACGGGGCGCTGGATACGTTTGGCAGGGGTGGGGCCATTGAAAATCAGCCGCCTGGGGCGTTGGCGCTGACCAATTCACGGCTAGAGAACAACACGGCTCCTGATGGCGGCGGCCTGTACAATGCCAGCGGCGCAACTGCCTGGTTGACGGCCGTGACTCTGGTCGAGAACACAGCCGGTTATGGCGGCGGCGTGGAAAACAGCGGCACACTGACCGTGACGCACAGCCTGTTTGAAGGCAACAACACCACCGGCAGCGGCGGCGGGTTGTGGAATTTGGGGGGAACGGCCGTGATCGAAACGACAACCTTCACCGACAACTTTGCCTACGAAGGGGGCGGCGTGAACAGCTATGGCGCGGTGTTGGAAATGCGCGACGTGAATCTGGTGAGTAATTATGCCAATGGCTTGAGCGGTACGCCGCACGGTGGCGGGTTGTACCACGCCGGCGGCACGGCAACCATCACCAACGCCACCATCCAGGGCAACTACGCGGCCAGTAACGGCGGCGGCATCTACCAGGCGTCCGACGACAACCTGGTGCTGACCAATGTGACCATTGCCGGGAATGTAGCAACGGGGCTGGGGGGCGGGTTGTATCATTACGGCCGTTATGCGGTGCTGACCAATGCCACCATAGCCAATAACCAGGCGGGCATCGCCGGGAACGCCATTTATGAAGATTCGCCGCAGACCCCGGCCGAACCCGGCGTGGTGCAGCTTGTTAGCACGGTCATCTTCGGCGCGGCGGTCAATTGTGATGGCGGTTTGTTCCAATCGCTGGGGCATAACCTGAGCCAGGGCAGTTGTGCCTCGCTTACCGACCCGACCGATCAAGATGGCTTCACGGGCGACCTGCTGCTCGGCCCACTGGCTTTTAACGGCGGCAGTTTTGCCATGCAAACGATGCTGCCCCAAATCGGCAGCCCGCTGATTGACGCGGGCGACCCCACCACCTGTTGGGCCACCGACCAGCGCGGCGGCAGCCGGGTGGGAGTATGCGATATGGGCGCGGTGGAGTATGGGGCGCGTGTGATGCGGGTGTATTTGCCGCTGGTGACACGGCCGTAAGCCATGAACCGTGAACTGTAAACGGCTTTCGGCTTACGGTTCACGGTTCACGGAAAACATCAGAATGTTTCAGGCGAAGGCCAAAGCTGATGAAGGGGCAGGCGATTTACCGTACGCAACCACATCACTAGCATCTTCAGCAAGCTGCAAGTCGCCGACAGGGCCGAGGTTATTATCCGTGCCCGGCAGGCGGGATTGGGCGATCTGTAACCGGGGGGCACGGCCGTAAGCCACCCTGACTGCACAAACCCATAACCAACATAGCAAACAAATTCCTGATAGGTCAGGCGAAATTGCCCTGCCTGCATAGGGGTATACACCCATGACATTGGGAAATGGGGTGGCTTATCATGCCCAAAATAGCCGTAGCGCAATTTTCAAAATTGCGTTACAGGAGGTTGATAATGAGACAAATTGCAGGACGTATTCATACTGGACTGGCCTGGCTGATTTTTCTGGGGTGCTGCGTGGCTTTGTATTTGATTGCTGTGTCCGTTTTTGGTGGGGGCAGCGCGGAAACACATGGAGCATTCGGTCGTGCCCTGTTTCTGGTATCGCTGGTGATGCTGATTGCCTCTCTGGTTTGCCGCAGCAGCAAGCTAAATGTGGGGCTTTCCGTTTTGGTGCCGATCTTATTTTTTGTCCAGGGGATTTTCGTTTATCTGCCCCCGCTGCCGCCGACTGGTAGAGCGATTCACGCTTTGAACGGGCTGGCGATTATGGGGATCTGTTATGTGCTGGCACACGGCCGTGCGCAGGCAGTAGTAGGCAGTGAACAGTCAGTAGTAAGCAGTTACCAAACTGGGGATTGACGCCCGGTAAGGGAGGCATTGGCAAGATGAAACCACGCCAAATTTTGTATTTCTCACTTGTCTTGAGTTTTCTGTCAGTTATGACGGCGACGATTTCGGCACAGCCGGAGGAAGGCGCCGTGCAAACGGCCATAACGCCGGATGGCGGCGTGGCTTGTGGGGAGACGTTTACGGCCGTTGCCGATACCTCCCTTAGTGAATTATCCCCGGCAGTCAATTTTGGCCTCGATGAACGGCTCATGGTCAGCAATACCAGCGGCGACTGGCATACCGTATTGGCTTTTGATATAGCTGGTCTACCAGAACGCATCACGATTCATCATGCCTATCTACTGTTGGATGTAGCCGAATCCGGTCATCAACGCGCCGATACGTTTCTTGTTCACAATGTCACAGAAACATGGGAGGAAACGGCCGTTACCTGGAATACGCTCCCTGCGTACCGTTTGAACCGGTTGTACGCCAATAAAACCTATACCGATCCCACGTTGCAGATAGATGTCACTCCGTTAGTTCAGACGTGGTTATCTACCGCCGAAACCACCCGCAGTCTATTCATAAGACCCCGCACCGATGATGTGGATATCAACTTTTACAGCCGTGAGCATCAAGAGCCGGGCGTCAGTGGGCCGCGCCTGGTTATTCGCTGTGCCCTGGCTGAAACGGAACAGTGGGGAAATTCGGCCCCGGAAGATACAGTCCAACTGAATGGCTTGAATCGGCTGCACCAGGAATCTCTGGAACCGGTCGAGGTCAGAATTGA
This sequence comes from uncultured Ardenticatenaceae bacterium, assembly GCA_964467705.1. Lineage (GTDB taxonomy): Bacteria > Chloroflexota > Anaerolineae > Promineifilales > Promineifilaceae > CAADGU01. Next base: position 11,466 of record CAYXUZ010000096.1, read on the forward strand.
GCGTGGCGCGGTGCGGTCGGCCTTGTTTGTGCTACCGGTGGTGGGTGGACACGGCCGTACCCCCATTGAAAACGCCCGCTGGTTCCTGGCCGAATACCAAGACCTGCTGCGTGTGCCCGATGCTGACCAGATATTCCAATTCACCCGCCTCTCGCCAGACCAACAGATGGTCTTTTTCCGGCAGCGGCACAATGGCATTCCGGTGTACGGG
>CAYXUZ010000096.1:11686-23217 GCA_964467705.1 uncultured Ardenticatenaceae bacterium
GAAGTATCGGTGCATATTACCGAGGTAGAAGCCCGTTACTTTGGCGGTAGCTATGTGCCCACCATTCGCGCCGATGCGGCGCCACGCCTGCGCCGGGAAACGGCCGAAACCATTGCCGCCGAACTGATTGGCCCCGACGCCGTTATTGTTGGTGATACACAGCTTTATTATTTCAACCCTGGCCTTCTGGGTTTTGACGATCACCGTACGTATTTGACCTGGCTGGTGAATGTGGAGGAAAACGGCCGTCCCGCCGGCCTGTTCATAGACGCCGACACCGGCAGCTTGCTCTTCCAGTCGACACGTCAAGAAGATGGATTTGATCTGCAAATTCGCGATGCCTCAAGCTTACCAAATGGACTGTCCCCATTTTGCCCGCTTGGCCTACCTGGGCTTCCTCTGTGGTTCACAGAGACTGGAGCAGTTCCTTTCTCCAATCCAGAATTGGAAGCATACCAGGCATTCAACCATATTCAAGCAGTTTATAACCTTTGGTGGCAGAACTATGGGCTTGACTCCTATGACGATGAGGGCAGTGAATTGTTTTTGTTTCTTAACAGGGGATCGGTAGGGGCTACCTCTCATGGCGGTGGCTGTATAACGTTTGGCGATGGGGCGATTACCCGTGATATTGTCGGCCATGAATTTGCTCATGAGGTAGACAGTGAGCATGGTGAACTCAATTACGTCCATATTTCCGGAGCACTAGCTGAGAGTTTTGCCGACATATTCGGCCATTTCGCAGACTCGAACAACTGGACGATAGGCGAAGGCTCAAACGTTGGCGGCTGCTATGGTGATGGCACTTTACGAGATATGGCCGCCCCGCCTGCTTGTGGTCATCCTGATAAGATGAGTGACTGGGTTGCTTTACCTTTGCATAATGATTTTGGCGGTGTACATACCAACAGTGGCATCCACAATAAAACGGCCCATTTACTGACCGACGGGGATACATTCAATGGATATACGATCACCGGCATTGGAACTGCCAAAGCACGTTGGTTATATTACTATTTGTTGACTCATGGGGTCGTCTCCACTTCAGACTTTCACCATACAGCCATGTTAGCGGATCTGTACAGCAACTTGTGGGCGAACACAGGACTAATGGGCTTTACAGCCAGTGATGTTTGCCAGATCCGTAACGCCTATGCCGCAACCGAAATCGTCCCCTACGGGGATGATGATTGTGACGGTCAAGTCAGCCAGGGGCTTGATATAGATGGAGACGGAGAGAACGACGATGAAGATAACTGCGTAAACGTCGCTAATACCGGGCAGCAAGACAACGACGAAGATGGCGCGGGTGATGCCTGTGATAGCAATGATGATAATGATGGCTATGGTGATTTGCAGGATAACTGCCAGTTTGTCTCTAATTCAGGACAGGAGGATTGGGATAATGATGGTGTAGGCGACCATTGTGACGACACAGACGCGGACGGGGTGACTGACGCCAATGACAACTGCCGCCAAACCGTCAACAGTGATCAGGCAAATTTTGATGGCGATTATTTTGGCGATGCCTGTGATCTGGATAAGGATGACGATGGCGTGTTGGACTTCGGCGTACCCGGCGACAACTGCCCCTATGCCGCCAATCCACAGCAGGAAGATGGCGACCTCGACCAAATTGGCGACGCTTGCGATTTATGCCCGAACTTTCCCAGCGCGGACAACAACGATAATGACGGTGACGGCCAGGGCGACCCCTGCGACCCTGACGACGACAACGACACGGTGCCAGACAGCCGGGATAACTGTGATTTTGTAGTTAACGAGTCTCAGGCGGATATAGACCAGAACGGCATTGGTTATGCCTGTGACCCGGAAGAACAGGAAACACAGGAAAATGTGATTCTGCAACAGGTGTTCATCCCGGCCGAACTGCCGTTGCCCCTGGAAATTCCCATTTGCCCGGCATGTGGTGAGCTTAACTTGCCGTTAGATCACCCGGTGTCTGTGCAAACCACCCTGTCCGCGCCTGTTTATGCACGGGTGCTGAACAGCCAGGGGCACATCATGGCGCAAGGCGTGAGCGAAGCCAACAACAGTCTGATGCTGAACTTTGAAGCCGCTCCATTCAGCCAGTTGGTGGGGGGTGGGAATATAGCCTACACACCAACCCGCGAGCTGCCATCCGATCAGGTGAATTACACGCTGGAAATCTTCCCCCTGGCCGATCCGGGCGGAAATCGCACTTTTGATTTGTCTGTGGTCATCAATCAGGGGCATAAGATTTATTTGCCCGTGATCGTTCACTAAAGGAAAGTGTTTCATGTCCCGAAAATACCAATTGTTTCCTTTTCTTTCTTTATCTTTATTGGCTGTTTTGGGATGGTTCCTGGCTGTTTTCAATGCAGCGCAGGCAGGCGAGATCACCAGCATAACGGTGGATACGTTGGCCGATGAATTGATCTGGGATGGTAACTGTACCTTGCGCGAAGCGATTCTGGCGGCTAATAACAACCTGGCGATAGATGACTGCCGGGCCGGTTCTGGCTCTATTCAGGCCGATGTGATTACTTTTGCCGTCAGCGGCACAATTCTGATGAGCCACCCGGATGGGGAGCTGGTGATTGAGGAGTCAGTGGTAATTGAGGGCAACGGCCGTACCAACACCATCCTCGATGCGCAAGAAAACAGCCGTGTTTTTCTGATTCAGGACGGCCGTGCCGTTACCCTGCGCCACATGACCCTGCAAAACGGGGCTACCGATCCCAACGAAGTGAACGGGACGGGTGGGGCCATTTTGAATGGCCCTGTGCCTTTGTTTCTGGAAGATGTCCTGGTGCAAGACAGCCGCGCTGAAGGGGGACTGTCCGGCGGTGGCGGTGGAATTGCCTCATTGGGCCGCCTGACGGTGATAAACAGCGAAATCCGCAACAATTCAGCCGATGACAGCTACAACGGCGGCGGCGGCATCTTCTTCCTCGGCGATACCATGACCGTCACCAACAGCCTGATTGAAAACAACACGGCCGATTTCAGTGAATTTGGCGGTGGCGGCATCTTTGCCTTCGGCGACTGGATACGAGTGGAAAACAGCATCATTCAAGGCAACAGTGCTGACGAAAGCAGTGGTGGTGGTGGTGGAATTTTTTGTGATTGTGAATCATTCATTCTAAACAGCACCATTCGGCAAAACAGCGCTGCCTTTGCCCTAGGGGGTGGGGGGATATATGGTGTCATGTACGCGGATATTGAGAACAGCACCATCAGTTATAACAGCGCCGCCTTTGCCAGCCAGGGAGGGGGTGGTATATGGCTGGAAATTGGAGGGGTAGAGGTTATAAACAGCACCATCAGTCTGAATAACGCCGATTTCAGTGGCCGAGGCGGCGGTGGTTTTCTGGTTGATACCAATGCAGAAGTGGACCTTTACTTTAGCACAGTGGCCAATAATACGGCCGTTTCCGCCCAGGGAGGTGGCCTTTACAACGAAGGCGACATTACTTTTGGCACAACTATCTTTGCCGGTAACAGCCCCACCAACTGTTACAACGCCAGCACCATGGAGTCCGATGGTTGGAGCCTGAGTAGTGATACCAGTTGTGATCTGACCTCACCAGACGATTTGCCAGGGGTAAACCCATTGTTGGGGGATTTGCAGGACAATGGCGGCCCCACTGAAACCCACGCCCTGCCTGCTAACAGCCCGGCAGTGGATGCCGCCCAATGTGACGACTTCCTGCCTACCGACCAACGTGGCGTTGCCCGGCCCTATGGCCTGGCCTGTGATATTGGGGCATTTGAATATGCGCCCTACATGCTTTATTTGCCTGCTGTGGTAAAGGAGTGAACCTGATGAAAGGAGTTATTCTTTTCCTCCTGATAGGTCTGGTCGCTGTTATCACGTCTCAACGTTCACAAGGGGCAACCTCGGCTATGATTACCGTTAATACCAACCTGGATGGCGGTACAGATGGGTTGTGTTCGCTGCGTGAAGCGATAACTGCTGCCAATCTCAACCTGCCCATTGATAGTTGCCTGGCCGGTACGCCCGGCGACCTTCCTGGCGATGTGATTCAGTTTGCCGCCCCATCCATGACCATCCACCTTTTACAGCTCGGCCCGGTTGAAAATTATAACCAGACCGGCGATTTGGACATTTTAGAAAGTGTTGTCATTGAAGGGGATGATACTACGATTTGGGGATTTGATGATCGGGTGTTTGAAGTCTTTGGCGGCAGCGTAACGTTTCGGAATCTTTGGATTACGGGTGGTAATGCCACCGGCTATGATCTGGGTGGAGGAATTCGCGTCTCGGAAAATGCCGTACAGGTCACTTTGGAAAGAGTTAATGTGATGGATAATGTAGCTGGATATGGCGCGGGCATTTACAGCCAGGCCCCCTTGATAATTCGGCAGAGTGCTATTTTCCGCAACCAGGACGAGGGAGGCAATCAATACTCTGGCGCGGGAATTTCAGTAAATAACACGGAGTTGACATTAGAAAATAGCACGGTCAGCGGAAATCAATCCCTGGAGGATCCTGATCAGGGAGGAGGTATCAGAGTTTATGGCGGAGGCGTGGCAACCATTCGCAATAGCACCATTGCCGAAAATAGTCCGTCAGGTATCACGGTTGAGGCATCGGCATTTGTCCATCTCCAGGATAGCATTGTCATCAATAATGCAATCCATGAATGTAGCTATGGTGGGGCGGGTGTTTATATTTCCGGAGGGCATAATATGCTACCGGAAAATGGCGAGTGTGGTATGCTGACGGAAACAGATGTGGTGGCTCGAGGCCCGATTCTAGGGCCGCTCGATTTTTGGAGTGGGCCGACCTTGAACTATCTCTTATTGCCGCGGAATGCAGCCGTTGATAATGGGAGTTGTAGCAGTGACGAGGTGACGGTAGATCAACGAGGTATTGCCCGCCCTCAGGGAAAGGGGTGTGACATCGGCGCACATGAGCGAGACGAGTTAACCTCGTTCTATTTCGTCTATTTACCGCTGGCGTTGAAGTAAACGGCCGTTTTCATTGAACCGTTTGCCAGGGTCATCGTCTATACTGGTAGGCGGAGGTTAATATGATCACACCGCCTGACCCTAATAGAAGATTGGCAGATATCCCGCTACATTCGCACCACCAAAATGTCTTGAATCGCTTTGTAGCGGCTTGCCAGGATGATGAGCGTGTCATGGCCGCTTTTCTGGTTGGCTCCTATGCCAAAGGCACGGCCGATCCCTTTTCCGACATTGACTTTTGCCTGTTTACAACGGATGAGGCATATGAGGAATTTTGTCACGGCCGTGCCGCCTTCATCCACCAACTGGGCAATCCACTCTTTCTGGAAGATTTCGATATTCCCGATACTATCTTTTTCATCTTTCCTGATGGGGCCGAAGGGGAATTGACGGTCGGCCGGGCCAGCCAGTTGCCCCACCGGTTACACGAACCGTACCGGGTGCTGCTGGACAAAAAGAATCTGCTGGCCGAGACCACATTTGCTTATGACGAAGAGCCGGTGGATTTGGAACCGCTGCGCCGCCAGATACAGTTTTTCTGGCATGAGTTGTCTCACTTCATTGTCGCTTTAGGGCGCGGACAGCTTTATTGGGCACAGGGGCAGTTGGGCGCGCTGCGCACGTGCTGCCTGAACCTGGTCCGGCTGCAACAAGACCTGGGCGATGAGGAAGTGGGCGAAGAAGGATATTTCAAGATAGACAGCACGTTGCCGATGGGAAAGCTGGCCCCTTTGCAGACCACGTATTGCCCAATGGAACGAGAGGCCATGCTCCAGGCTGCTCATACGATTTTGCGTTTTTATCAGGAGTTGGCACGGCCGTTAGCCCAAACCCACCACATCCCCTACCCGGCCGACCTGGAACGGGTGATGGTTTCACGGCTGGCGACGTTATAACGATTCAACCTGGAGGTAGAGTATGCCTGTCAGACCGAATATAGTGGAGCGGACAGCTTTTTTTACACTCAATGCCGTACCAGGGTTAATGTTGGATTTGGCGGGCATGTTGGCGATGCAGGCAGTAACAACGGCCGTCGAACTCAACATCTTCCCCACGCTGGCTAAGAATCCCTGTACGGTGGCCGAATTGGCACAGCAGTTACAGGTTCAAGAACGGGGGTTGCTGGCGCTGCTGCCCGCTTTGGCGGCACTGAACTATGTGGCGGAGAAGGACGGCCGTTACCATAACACCCCCTTAACGACCAAATGGCTCATCGAACATGACACCTTTGATGTCCAGGCGTTGCTCCACTTTTGGAGTACGGTCAGCCGTGACCTGCTGCCACACACGACTGAGGTTATACGGACGGGGGAACGGCCGTATGAATTTTACGCCTGGACGGAAGCGGACGCCGACCTGTCTGACGCCTATCAGCGCCAGTTAGCCATGAATGCGGCCACGGCCGGAGCAGATGTGGTCAAAAAGCTGCTTTTGCCCGATGGCCCGGCCCGTTTGCTCGATGTCGGTGGCGGGCATGGCACGTACAGCATCCTGATGTGCCAGAAATACTCCCAACTGCAAGCGACGATCTTGGATTTTTTTGCCGGACTGGAGACGGCCCGCCAAAAATGTGAGGGGCAGCCGTATGCTTCCCGGATTACGCTGCAAAAGGGGGATATGTGGCAGGCGGAGTGGGGCGAGGGGTTTGATATGATTTTGTTGTTTAACGTGCTGCACCAATACGACAGGGAAACGAATGTGAAACTGCTGCACAAGGCCAGGCAGGCCTTAAAACCGGGTGGCAAGGTGGCAATTTTAGACCAGATAACGGGCAAGGTGGCGGGCACGGCCGTCAATACTCTCATCCGTCTGATCGCCCTGCAATACTACGTGTTTGCCGACGGCCGTGTCTACTCCCGCGCCGAGATGACGGCGATGTGCCATCAGGCTGGTTTTACCGACATCAACTTCCACAACTTGCCCAAACTACCGGGGAATACGCTGGTAACGGCCGTCACGGGATGACTGTTTTTATGCCATTCTGAAGGAGGAATAGGTTGGTATACTGCGCAATGAAGATTGATATCGAGATGTCGCCCACACCTGAGGAGCAGCAGATCGTCCGGGATGGGTTGCGCCAATATAACAGTGAACATGTACCCGCCGAAGGGGACAGTACCTTCGCTGTCTTTCTACGTGGGGCGGAAGGGACGGTACTTGGTGGCGTACTGACATGGGCCGGGCGCGGTTGGCTGCATATCGGGACGCTTTGGGTTGATTCCAGTGTGTGCGGGAAGGGGTACGGCACTCAACTTATGGCTGCCGCCGAAGCAGAAGGACGGCAGCGCGGCTGCCACAGTGCTTACTTGGACACATTCAGTTTTCAGGCACGGCCGTTCTACGAGAAATGCGGTTATGAAGTTTTTGCTACACTCGAAGCGTTCCCGGCTGAACATCAACGTTTCTTCATGCGGAAGTCGTTACATGAATAAAATGCCATTCACCACCACTTCAGCATCAGGGGAAACTGTTGGCCGTAACGGTCGTTCCCATCCCCAATCCCGCCTGTTCCGCCTGGGCATAGCGGCTGCCTGGCTGGCAATTTTCTTGTTGTGGGCAAGCTGGCTGCTGGCAGCCTGGGTCTATGTCCGCCTGATTGCCACTGACCTGGAAGCCGTTTACCACTGGGACCCCTTCATTGCCGCTGGTATGCCTGCTGCTGCCACTGGTTTGGGCGTTTCGCCCGCTCTCTTTGCCTGGGTCTTTTTTGCTTCAGCATTGGTGTTGGTGGCCACTTTTGGCACTGCTGGGGTCATCCTCTTTCGCCACAAACAAGACGGGTTTGGTGCTTTTTTGGGGGTGTCGCTGGTGCTGATCGGGACATACATTGCCAGTCCAGTTGCCACCACCCTTTCTGTCCAATGGCCTGTTTTGGAACGGCCGTTAGACTTTCTGGGCGGACTGGCTTTTGTCGCTTTTGGGGCCTTGCTTTACCTGTTTCCCGACGGCCGTTTTATCCCTCGCTGGACGCGCTGGCTGCCCCCTCTCATGTTCTTGCAGATGGTGGGATCGTATAAAGCCTGGATGCCCGAACAGCTTAACTCCGTTTTTTCCCTGATTTACCTGGGCATTGGCCTGGGCGCCCAGGCTTACCGCTACCGGCGGCTGTCTGATGCGATGGCCCGGCGGCATATTCGCTGGATCATGATGTCCTTTGCTGCTTTTATGCTGGTGGTTATACTCAACAACCTCCTTGCCCCCAACCTGACCGCCAAAACAGCCCCCCTTTCTCCCCATGATTTACGGGTTACGATCCTCACCTTACCCGCCGTAACGGCCGTCTCCATCTCCTTCATCATCGCCCTGTCTGTCGCCATCTTGCGGGATGGCCTGTACAGCCTGGATATTTTCATCAACCGGGCATTGGTCTATGGCGGTTTGTCGCTGTTGATCACGGTCGTCTACATTCTGCTCGTTGGTGGTGTGGGATTGCTGGCCGGGCAGGGCAGTGTCATGGTGGGATTGTTGGTGGCTACCGTGTTGGTGGGGGTGGGCATACGGCCGTTGCATACGCGCTGGCAAACCCAAATAGATAGTTGGCTGCCACCGCCATTACCAACGAATCATCCAGAGACCCAAGACAAAGTTTCTCAACCGGTTTGGCTGCGGACGGTTTGGGGCATTTTTATTTTATTGACCCTGGTGCTGTTTGCGGCGGGACTGGCACAGCAGGCCCAAAATGGCTTCTGGCAACAACCTACCGCCGAGATATTGGCCGTTGCCCCTCTCCTGGCAAATCCCTTTGGTACTGATTTCTTCTTGAAAAATGACCTCTATGCCTTCGTCTTGGCTGGCGGTTATCTCCAGGCGGCCGTTTTTGTGATGGTTGGCTTGTTCCTTTTCTGGCGCAAATCAGGTGATGTGATGGGGGTGTTGGCTTCATGGATGCTGATTGCTATTGGTCTGGGTTTTACGGCCACGATTGTCTTTTTACCCGTACTGCAACCAGCCTGGCATCTACCCACCTCGCTGTTTCAAGCAGGTTTATTTGGCTCGGTGTTTTTGTTTTTGTGCTTGTTTCCCAACGGCCGTTTCTATCCCCATTGGACACGCCCCGCCGCTATCATCTGGCTGGTCTACGTCTTGCTGTGGCTGCCCTTTCCCCAGCTCAATTTGCATCGTGCCATTGCCATCTGGCCGGCCGTGGTATTTGGGGCTGTCGTGTGGTTGGGCGTGGTGGCACAACTCCTACGCTACCGCCGCATCTCTAACACAGACGAGAAGCAGCAGACCAAATGGGTGATCGCTGGTTTTGTGGTGGCTAACTTTGGCCTGGTGGGTATTGCCTTTCTTCTCAGTCTGGAGACAACTTATTCCGCTGCCTTGTTGACAGGAGCCGTTCTCGCCTTAGCCATCCTGCCAATTTTCATTCCCCTTTCAATAGGCGTGGCCTTGTTGCGCTATCGCTTGTGGCAAATTGACATCATTCTTAATCGCTCGTTGGTGTATGGGGGACTGACGGCCGTCATCCTCGCCATCTACATCCTCACCGTCGGCGGCCTGAGCCTGCTCTTCCAATCTCAAAACAACCTGCTCATCTCCCTGCTGGCTACGGGCCTCATCGCCGTCTTTTTCCAGCCTGTCCGCGACCGTTTGCAGCGCGGCGTCAACCACCTGCTCTATGGCGACCGGGACGAGCCGTACAAGGTGTTGTCCCAATTAGGGCGGCAGTTGCGAGAAACGGCCGTGCCCGGCCAAACCCTGCCCGCTATCACCACCACCATTTGCCAGACACTTAAACTGCCCTATGCGGCCGTCGCCCTGCACACGGCCGAAGGCGAACGGCGCACGGCCGCCACCGGCCAACCTACTACTGTCACGGAAGAGTGGCCGCTGCTGCACCAGGGGGAATTGGTCGGCTGGCTCATCGTCGCCCCGCGCACACCCCAGGAACGGTTCACCGAACGGGAGCGGCAACTGCTGGCGGACATTGCCGGGCAGGCCGGAGCCGCCGCTTACGCTGAACGACTGACGGCCGCCCTGCAACGCTCCCGTGAGCGGCTGGTGCTGGCCCGCGAAGAAGAGCGCCGCCGCATCCGCCGTGACCTGCACGATGAACTCGGCCCCAGCCTGGCCAGCCAGACCTTCGCCCTGGACACGGCGCTGGAGCTGCTGGAAACCGATCCGCAGGCGGCCGTGCCCCTGCTGACCTCCCTCAAATCACAAAACCAATCGCTCATTGCCGACATCCGGCGGCTGGTTTATGCCTTGCGCCCGCCCTCGCTGGATGAATTAGGATTGTTGGCTGCCTTGAAGGTACACATCAGCCAGATGGCACCGGAAGGGAACGGGTTGCAGGTGAAGGTCACGGCCGTGCCTGACCCGCTGCCACCGCTGCCTGCGGCCGTGGAAGTGGCCGCTTACCGCATCGCCCTGGAAGGCATCACCAACGTCGTCCGCCATGCCAGGGCGCGGCAAGCCAACATCTGGCTGGCGGTGGCTTCAGCCAGTCTCAGCCTCACCATTAGCGATGATGGTGTGGGGCTGCCGCCAGCGTTGCGCCCCGGCGTCGGCCTGGCCTCCATGCGTGAACGAGCGGAAGAGTTGGGTGGTACGTTTTACGTGGAATCGGCCCCCGGCGGCGGCACATCCATTACCGCCATTGTGCCCCTGATGGAAATAAAAGCAGCCTTGCCCGACCAGTTACCGCTGGTGATGGACATTCTCGCTGAAGCGGCCGCCTGGCTGACGGCCAAAGGCATTAACCAATGGCCGTCGCCGCCAAATGAACATTGGTGGCGGCGGATGGAACGGCAACTGGCCAATGGTGAAGTGTATCTGGCCTACCTGAACGGAGAAGCGGTTGGTACATTGCGCCTCATCTGGTCAGACCCCTACTGGGCCGACGATGAAAAGGCCGGTTACGTGCATTCGCTGGCGCTCCGCAATCGCGTACATGGTCTAAAAATGGGCGCGGCTTTGCTGCATTGGGCAATGGATGAAAGTAGACGGCAGGGCAAACAGGTGATCCGGCTGGATTGCGGGGCGGCTAACCGCGAACCCGAAGCGGCTTCGGGCCGTCTGCGCCGCTATTACGAAGAACTTGGTTTTGTCTACTTTGGGGAAGTGCAAGACCATGATTACACGGCCGTTTTGTATGAGAAGAAACTGTCCGTATGAAAGGTCAGCAAAATGACGATCCGGATTTTGGTAGCGGATGACCATAAGTTATTTCGGGAAGGGTTGTGTGCGTTGCTCAATGGCGCGATGATTACGGCCGTTGTCGGCGAAGCCAGCACCGGCGCAGAAGCCATCACCCAGGCGGACGCGCTGACCCCAGATGTCATCCTCATGGACATTATGATGCCGGACATGAACGGCATTGAAGCCACCCGCCGTATCCTGGCTGACCATCCACATATCGGCATTATCATGCTCACCATGTTGGAAGACGATGATTCACTTTTTGCCGCCATGTGTGCGGGGGCGCGGGGCTACATTTTGAAGGGGGCGGACAAGGCGGAAGTGCTAAAAACGGTGCAGGCGGTAGCCGAAGGGCAGGCGCTGTTTGGCCCGGCGATTGCCCCTTACGAATACGACACGATCATTCG
>CAYXUZ010000097.1:0-19258 GCA_964467705.1 uncultured Ardenticatenaceae bacterium
GTACCATCCTCAAAGGCCGGATAGGCGTCTATACCATCGTCGGTTGGTATCACCAGGATTTCGGCCAGGGCATCAGGGGTTTCCGTGGGCACGGCCGTAGCCACCAGCGCCGGGTCTAGCGGTACACCTGCCAAAAAAAAGCCCAGAAAAAAGAGCATCATCGCCAGGGCATAGCCGGTGAAAGTCTTGACCTGAAACGCAATGCGCGTCCCTCCCAGGCCAATGCGGGCGGCAAAACCAGGCGATTGCGCAATGTACGCCAGAATGACCATGACAAACGCGCCGCCAAAAGTCACGCCCATGCCAATCAATGTCCACGTTGGAAAACCCATGCGCCGGATTATAACCAGTTTGCGCACACCGTAAAAAAATAACAGTGCCTTTTCATATTTGGAAACCATTGAAAAACAAGACAAAGGGTGTCAGGAATCGGGTGATAAAGTAGAATAGATGTTCTGCTTAATTGTAGAATGATTTGACAAATCATCTTTCAAAAATATAAGGAGGTTTATGGCAGCACAAATCACTTTACCCAAAACTGAATTTCGCGTGGAAGACGCACCTACCTATAACCAGGCTAACCCGATACGGTGGGTCCTGTCCCACCTGTCGCGGTACAAGCTGCTGCTGGCCGCCTTTTTTGTGGGCATGACTGTGACCAACATTTTCAACGCGACGATCCCTAGCCAGATTGGGGCGGCGTTTGGCGTGGTGACGGGCGAAACGGCCGTGCCCGATCCCTACTACGCTATCGCCATTATCGCCTTGACGCTGGTCGGACTGGCCGTCGGTCGCTTCTTCTGCGACGCCCTGGCCTCGTTCAGCATGGAAATGGTCGCCAAACGATTAGAGCGCGACGGCCGTGACGAACTCTACCTCAACCTGCTCGGCAAAAGCCAGACCTTCCACAATCAACAGCGCGTGGGTGACATTATGGCCCGCGCTGCCAATGATGTCCGCTTTGTCAACGAGATGATGATGCCCGGCTTCAGCCTGCTCTATGACTCGATGATGGCCATCTTCATCCCCATCCTTTTCATTGGCTTCATTGATCCTCGCCTGCTGCTGGCCCCGCTCGTCTTTTGCTTCTTCTACTACTTCGCCGTGCGCCACTACATGCACCAGCTTGAACCCGTGTCCGAGCAGGTGCGCGCCCGTTTTGGCGACATGAACGCTACGCTTAACGAAGCTGTGTCCGGCATTGAAGTGGTCAAGGCCGCCTCCCAAGATAAACAAGAGTTGGGCAAATTTTTGCGCGACGCCCGCCAATACCGCGACGCCTTTGTCAAAGAGGGCGAAGTGCAGGCGCGTTACCTGCCCACCCTGCTCATCGGCATTGCCATTGCTGGCGGCTTTTTGCAGGCCGTTTATCTGTACAACCTGGGCCAGATCAGCATTGGCGACCTGATCGCTTTTATGGGGCTGATGTGGGTGCTGCGCTGGCCTGCCTTTAGCTCCTTCTTCACCTTCTACCTGGTGCAGATGGGGTTGGCCGGGGCGGGGCGCATCCTGGAACTGCTGCAAACGGAGACGGAACTGGACGAAAACGCCGCCGGGTACGTGGCCCCCATGCGTGGCGAATTGACATTTGAAAACGTCAGCTTCCGCCATTTTGACAGCGGCCGTGACCTGCTGCACAACCTCTCTTTCACCGCCGAACCCGGCGAGACCATCGCCATTGTGGGGCAAACAGGCTCCGGCAAAAGTACGCTGACGAAGCTGGTGAACCGGACGTATGATGTGACGGGCGGGCGAATTATGATTGACGGCCGTGACCTGCGCGATTGGAACATGCACAGTCTACGTTCGCAAATCTCCATCATCGAACAAGACATCTTTCTCTTCTCCCGCAGCGTGGCCGAAAACATCGCCTTTGGCCTGGGGCAGCAGGTGAGCCGTGAAGACATCATCCGCGCCGCCAAAGAAGCGCAAGCCCACCAGTTCATTATGAACTTCAAAGACGGCTACGACACCATTGTGGGCGAACGGGGTGTCACCCTCTCCGGCGGGCAGCGGCAGCGCATTGCTATCGCCCGCGCCCTGCTCACCGACCCGCGCATCCTCATCCTGGACGACGCTACCAGCGCCGTAGACAGCGCCACCGAGGACGAGATTCAAAAGGCGATCAAGCGCATTTTGGTAGGGCGCACCACCCTGCTAATCACTCATCGGCTGTCGCAAATTCGCCGCGCCGACCGGGTGCTGCTCATCCGCCAGGGCGAGATTGTGGCCCAGGGCACACATCATGAGTTGATGGCTTCGTCAGACCTGTACCAGCGGATTTTTGCGCGATACGACATTTGAAACAGTGAGCAGTAAGCGGTGAGCGGTGAGCAGTGAGCGGCTTAAAATAACTGCTTACTGCCCACTGCTCACTTCACAAGGAGACTAACATGGGTTTCATCATGGATGGCATTGATGCCGAGGCGTATGACCGGCAGTACAGCGACCGGCAGTTGATGCGGCGGATTGGCAGTTATTTTCGGCCGCAGGTGGCGCGGGTGGGGCTGATCACGGGCATGATTGTGCTGAATGCGGTGATGGATATGGTGCTGCCGGTTCTCGTCTCGCGGGGAATTGATGATATTACCGGCAATCAAACAACAACCGCCATCAATACCCTAATTTTTCTGATATTGGGGGCGACGGTTTTGTCGTGGTGTTTTAACTTTGTGCGCCAGTGGTACACGGCGCGGTCAGTAGGGGATGTGGTGCTGCAACTGCGGTCAGAGGCATTCACGGCCGTCATGTCCCGCGATATGTCTTTCTACGACGAGTTCCCCTCCGGCAAGATCGTCAGCCGCGTCACCTCAGACACCCAGGACTTTTCCAATGTGATCACGCTGACGCTGAATCTGATCAGCCAGGTGTTACTGGTCATCCTGATTGTGGGCTATCTTTTCACCATCAATGCCCGGCTCACCTGGCTGGCATTGGCGATGGCCCCCTTCATCATAGTCGCGGCACTGGCCTTCCGCCGGGTGGCGCGGCGCACCACGCAGCAGGCACAACGGCTGTTGGCCTCGGTGAACGCCAATGTGCAGGAAACGATTAGCGGCATTTCCGTGGCCAAGAACTTCCGGCAAGAGCAGACGGTGTATGACGAGTTCAGCAATGTGAACGAGCAGGCGTATCAGGTGCAGGTGCGGCAGGGCTTTGTGTTCAGCGCCATCTTCCCCATTTTGGTCTTTATTGCCGGGTTGGGCACGGCCGTCATCGTCTACTTTGGCGGTACACAAGCGCTGGACGGGGACATTTCGCCCGGTGACTGGTTCCTCTTTGTACAGGCCATGAGTCTCTTCTGGTTCCCGCTCACCGGCATTGCTTCGTTTTGGAGCCAGTTCCAGTTGGGGTTGGCCTCCAGTGAGCGCGTCTTTGCCCTGATTGACGCCGACGCAAGGGTGGTGCAGATTGACAACCAGCCCGCACCGCCGCTCAACGGCCGTGTCGAATTCCGCCACATGCACTTCCGCTACACCGAACAGGAGCAGGTGCTCAACGGCTTCAACCTGACCATTGAGGCCGGCGAGACCATCGCCCTGGTGGGGCACACCGGCGCAGGCAAGTCCAGCCTGGGGCGATTGATCGCCCGTTTTTATGAGTTCCAGGGTGGTCAACTGCTCATTGACGGCCGTGTTTTGACCTGGACAGTTACCGGCGGCAGTTGGGCATTGTGCCCCAATCCCCCTTCCTGTTCACCGGCACGGTGGCCGACAACATCCGCTACGCCCGGCCAGAAGCGACCGACACGCAAGTGCTCCAGGTGGCGGAGAGCATCGGGCATGGCGACTGGCTGGAAACATTGCCGCAGGGGTTGGACACGGCCGTGGGCGAAGGCGGGCGCGGTCTTTCCATGGGGCAGCGGCAGTTGATCGCGTTGGCGCGGGTGCTGCTGCAAGACCCGGCCATTTTGATATTGGACGAGGCCACCGCCAGCGTAGACCCATTGGCCGAAGCGCAAATTCAGGAGGGGTTGGAGACGGTATTGGCGGGGCGCACGGCCGTGATCATCGCCCACCGCCTCTCCACCATCAAACACGCCGACCGGATCATCGTGTTGCAGCAGGGGGAGATTATCGAGGAAGGCAGCCATGCCAGCCTGATGACCCAACGCGGCCATTATGCTGAACTGTACGACGCCTACTTCCGCCACCAAAGTCCCGATTATGAGGTGGCTTAGTCAGCCAAGACCTGACAGGTTTTTGCCATCTGTCAGGTCTGAATAGATGACAGGTGGCAGGCCAGAAGGTGACAGGTGGCAATGTTAAAGCCTGCTCTTTGCCGGTATCGTGATAGTCAATGACTGGAGCGATAGGATGGCAACAGAGCAGAAAGTGACTATCATTTCACCTGTCCCCACCCTGCCGACGGTAAGACAACGGCTCACGGTGACTGGCGTGGTGCAGGGGGTGGGCTTTCGGCCGTTTGTGTATGGGCTGGCGCGGCGACATGGGCTGGCCGGTTTTGTGGGCAATGACAGCGGCGGCGTGTTTATCGAGGTGGAGGGGTCGGCTACGGCCGTGACCACCTTCCATCACGATCTGACCCACCAACCACCCCCTTTGGCACACATCGCCCACATCACGGCAGAATCACTGGCCCCACGTGGCGGAAGGGAATTTGTTATCGTCCACAGCCAGACGCAGGCGGCAGCCAATACCCTCATTTCGCCCGATATTTGCCTCTGTGATGATTGTTTGCGCGAACTGTTCGACCCGCTCAACCGGCGTTATCGCTACCCCTTTATCAATTGCACCAACTGTGGCCCCCGCTTCACCATTATCAAAGAGATTCCGTATGATCGGCCGTATACGACCATGGCCGAATTTCCACTGTGCGCGACCTGCCAGGCGGAGTATGACAACCCGCTGGATCGCCGCTTCCACGCCCAACCGAATGCCTGCCCCGTTTGTGGACCGCAGGTGTGGCTGGAGGTTGGGGAACGGTTGGCAGTGAGCAGTGAGCGGTTGGCAGTAAGCAATGAGCGGTTAGCGGATTTCGGACTTCGGGGTGATGCAGCAGTGCAGCAGGCGCAGGAATTGTTGGCGGCGGGGCATATTGTGGCCGTGAAGGGGTTGGGTGGTTTTCATCTGGCGTGTGATGCTACGAATGATGAAGCTCTGGCAACTTTGCGCGAACGCAAAGGGCGGGTGGATAAACCGTTTGCGGTCATGGCCAGGGATGTGACGGCCGTGCGCCAGTTTGCTCATGTGTCCGACGAGGAAGCGGCGTTGCTGACATCTAAAGAAAGGCCGATCCTACTGCTGTGCCAGAAGGAGAACAGCCCGCTTTCACGGCTCATTGCTCCCGGCAACAACACCATCGGCGTTATGCTGCCCTACACCCCGCTACACTATCTCTTGCTAGATTCTCAAGCTCCAATCCTTGTCATGACTTCCGCCAACTACAGCGACGAACCTATTGTCAAGGACAATGATGAAGCGCGGGAACGGCTGGCCACACTGGCCGACGCTTTGCTGATGCACAACCGGGAAATTCACGGCCGTTGTGATGATTCTGTCATCCGGGTAATCGGTAATCGCCCACCGTTCACCGCTCACTGCTCACTGCTCACTGCCCATCTTCTCCCCCTCCGTCGTTCTCGCGGTTATGCCCCCTTTCCAGTCAAGCTGCCCACTTCCCTGCCACCCACGCTGGCGGTGGGCGGTGAACTGAAAAGCACCTTTTGCCTGGCGAAAGGGGAGTATGGCTATATGAGCCAGCATATCGGCGACATGGAGAATCTGGAGACGCTGCACGCTTTTGAAACGGCCGTGACCCACTTCCGCCACATTTTCCGCGCCGACCCGGAACGATTGGTCTGCGACTTGCACCCCGGTTATCTGGCTACCCGATGGGCAGAAGAACAGGCGGCGCGAGACGGGCTGCCGTTGGTGAAAGTGCAGCATCACCACGCCCATATTGCCGGTGTGATGGCCGAACATCGGCTGGACGGCCGTACCCCGGTCATCGGATTCAGCTTTGACGGCACGGGCTATGGCACAGACGGTGCGGTCTGGGGCGGTGAATTGCTGCTGGCCGACTACGTCGGTTTTGAGCGGGCGGCTCATTTGAAATATGTGCCGCTGGCGGGGGGAGATGTGGCCGTGAAACGGCCGTATCGTCTGGCATTGGCGCATTTATGGGCGGCGGGGTTGGCGTGGGATGAAGCGCTGCCCTGTGTGGCCGCCTGCCCACCCGCCGAACGGCGAATTTTGCGCCAGCAGATTGAGCAGGGCATCAACAGCGTACCCACCAGCAGCATGGGGCGGCTGTTTGACGCGGTGGCGGCACTGGTGGGCATCCGCCAGGTGGTGACGTATGAGGGGCAGGCGGCGATGGAATTGGAAACGGCCGTTGCCGCCCACGTAACAGAGCATTACTCATTTGCCCTGGCAGGAATGGAAATTGACGCTGCCCCGGTGATTACCGCCATTTTCAGAGAGAAGCAAGCAGGGGTGGGTACGGCCGTGATTGCCGCCAAATTTCACAATGCCGTCGCCGACCTGATTGTGCGGCTGAGTGTGCAAATGCGGGCACAGCATGGGTTGAAAACGGTGGCCTTGAGCGGGGGGGTATTACAGAATGTTGTAATGTTGGAAACGGCCGTGACGCAATTACAACAACATGGCTTTAGCGTTTTAACCCATCACCTGGTGCCCCCTAATGACGGTGGTTTGGCTTTGGGGCAGGTGATGGTTGGAGCCAACACGGAGGTCTGATATGTGTTTAGGGATTCCTGGAAAAGTGGTGGAGATTTACGAAGCGGATGGGACGCGCATGGGTAAGGTGGACTTTAGCGGCATCCAGAAAGAGGTGTGCCTGGCTTATCTGCCGGAGATTCAGGTCGGCGATTACACCATTGTCCACGTCGGCTTTGCCATTACCCAACTGGACGAAACATCGGCATTGGAGACATTGGCCTTGTTTCAGGAGATGGGCAAGTTGGAAGAAGAATTGCTGGCCGAAGAAGGGGAAGCACATGAAGTATCTGGATGAGTTCCGCGATCCTGACCTGGCGCAAAAATTATTGGCGCAAATTGCCCAACTAGCGACGCGGAAGTGGGTGATGATGGAGGTATGTGGGGGGCAAACCCATTCCATCATCCGCAACGGCATTGACCAGCTATTGCCGGATACGATTGAGATGATTCATGGGCCAGGCTGCCCGGTATGTGTGACGCCGCTGGCTGTCATTGACAGGGCGTTGGCAATCGCCTCACGGCCGAATGTCATCTTCTGTTCGTTTGGCGATATGCTGCGGGTGCCGGGCAGCGAGAAGGATTTGTTCCGTGTCAAGAGTGAGGGGGGCGATGTGCGCATTGTCTATTCGCCGCTGGATGCGGTGAAAATTGCCCGCCAGAACCCGGACAAAGAGGTGGTCTTTTTTGGCATTGGTTTTGAAACGACAGCGCCGGCTAATGCGATGGCGGTGTTTCAGGCGAAGCAGCAAGGTTTGCGTAATTTTTCGATGTTGGTATCTCACGTGCTGGTGCCACCGGCGATTGAGGCGATTTTGCAGTCGCCGACGAACCGGGTGCAGGCGTTTCTGGCGGCGGGGCATGTGTGTAGTGTGATGGGGTATTGGCAATATCTGCCGATTGCGGAGAAGTATCGGACGCCGATGGTGGTGACGGGGTTTGAGCCGTTGGATGTGTTGGAAGGGATTCGGCGGGCGGTGTGGCAATTGGAACACGGCCGTTACACTGTCGAAAATGCCTACCCTCGCGCCGTCACCGAAGCAGGCAATGTGGCCGCGCAGCAGATGTTGGCCGATGTGTTTGTGGTCAGTGACCGGCAGTGGCGGGGCATTGGCCTGATTCCGCAAAGTGGCTGGGAATTAAGCGCGGCGTACCGGGATTTTGACGCCGCCGTGCGTTTTGACGTGGGGCACATTGAAACCCGCGAATCCCCCCTGTGCCGCAGCGGGGAAGTGCTGCAAGGGATGATCAAACCACATGAATGTGCCGCTTTTGGCAAGGAATGTACCCCGCGCAACCCGCTGGGGGCGACGATGGTTTCCAGCGAGGGGGCATGTGCGGCGTATTATCAGTACGGCCGTTTTGTGGCGCTGGAGAGTGTGGTGGTATGAAACCACAGATGCCACAGATGGGCACAGATTTTTTATTTGTGAAATCTGTGGCATCTGTAGATGATTTTCACAGAGGAGTATGAATCACGATTTAGATTTTGAAGGCTGGACGTGCCCGGCGCCGCTGCGCAGTTATCCGCACATTGTTTTGGGGCATGGTGGTGGTGGGAAGTTGTCGGCGGAATTGGTGGAGCATTTGTTTGTGCCTGCCTTTCGCAACGAGAAGTTGGAAGCGTTGGGCGACGCGGCCGTGTTCTCGTTGAATGGTTCGCGGCTGGCGATGTCTACCGATTCGTTTGTGGTACGGCCGTTGTTTTTCCCCGGCGGCAACATTGGCGATCTGGCGGTCAATGGTACGGTGAATGACATTAGCATGAGTGGGGCACGGCCGTTGTACCTAAGCGTCGGTTTCATCATCGAGGAAGGATTGCCGATGGAGACATTAGCGCGCATTGTGGACAGCATGGCGACAGCGGCGGCCAGAGCCGGGGTAGCCTTGATTACCGGCGATACAAAAGTGGTAGACAAGGGGCACGGCGACGGGGTGTATATCAACACCAGCGGCATCGGCCTGATTCCTGATGGGCTGGAGATTGGGCCGGACAGAGCGCAGCCGGGCGACGTGGTCATCCTGAGCGGCACAATTGGCGATCACGGCATGGCGATTATGAGCGTGCGTGAGGGGCTGGCATTTGAATCGCCCATCGTCAGCGACACGGCGGCGCTAAATGGGTTAATTGCCGAGATGATCCGGGTATACCCGCAGATTCACGTTTTGCGCGACCCGACACGGGGCGGTGTGGCCTCTTCGTTGAACGAAATCGCCCGAAGTTCCAGTGTAGGCATCGTTCTGGATGAACGAAAGATACCGGTCAATCCATCTGTCCATTCAGCCTGTGAATTGCTGGGCATGGACCCGATCTATGTGGCGAATGAGGGCAAATTGTTAGCCATCGTACCGGCAGCGCAGGCGGAGGCGGTGGTAGCGGTGATGCAGGGGCACGAATTGGGGCGGGACACGGCCGTGATCGGCCAGGTCGTCGGTGAACATCCCGGACTGCTTGTTGCCAAGACCGGCATCGGCGGCACACGGGTCATCCCCATGCAAATTGGCGAACAATTACCGCGTATCTGTTAGACTCTCGGAAAGCAGCACGGCCCGGCAAGGTGCGCCATCACTGCCGGGAATAAGCACGGGCAGGCAAATCAATTGATAAACACCGGGCGGGACGCCATGCAGGTTCAATCCTTCCACGGGGATTACGCCTGCTTCCAGTAAGACCTCATGTGGCTCCACCAGTTCAGTGAAGGGCGCCACCGACAAGTAATCCACGCCAATCAATTGGATGCCGTGAGCCACTAACCAGCGTGCGCCATCGGTGGTAACGGCCACATATTCTTCGTAAAACTGCGCTTCTCCGGCCGCCCAACGGGCCGCATTGTCGGTTTTTAGCAGCAGGCGTGCTGTGCCCGGTGGGATGGATAACAACTCCAACACATCGGCGGTAATGGCGGGCACACTCAACGCTTCCACCAACAGGGCCGGGCCGATAAGGGTGGTCAGCGGCAATGTTTCCACGCCCGCGCCACCGCGCACAAAATGGGCGGGCGCGTCCAGATGTGTGCCAGTATGCACGCTCAGGCTCAGGCGGGTAACGGTGCAAATGTCGCCCCGTTCCAGGTGATATGGCTGCGAAAAGTGCAGCGGGGGATCACCGGGCCAGACGACCAGGCCAGGGGTAATGGGCAGGGTAATGTCATGGATTTTCATGGGGTTTTGGCTATTTGAGAATGAGGCCAGAGCGGGCGGGTAATGTCAGGTGGACACGGCCGTGCCGCACCCCCACTGCATCTTTGCCGCCAAATAATGGTTGCAAGATCGCGCCCTCGGCCAACAGCCCATTAACGGAGAAGGTGACGGTTTGGGGTTGGGTGGAGACGTTCACGGCCGTGACCACCACCTCATTCGCCAACTTCCGGGCAAAGGCGTACACCTCGCCCTGGGCATACAATTCATGGTAACTGCCCCGCCGCAGTGCCGGTTGGGCGTGGCGCAGAGCGATGACCTCGCGGAAATAGGTCAGCAGTTCCTTATCCCACTGGCTTTCATCCTGCCAGGGGAACGTCCAGCGCGCCTCCCGGTCATAGAAGCGTTCTTCGGTGTTGGCCGAGCCGCGAATGGCGATCTCATCGCCGTAGTAGACGCAGGGCGCGCCAGGATAGGTCATTTGCAGCAGCGTGCCCAGTTTTACGGTGGCCTTGTCCCCGCGTGCAATGGAGAGCAGACGGGCGGTATCGTGGCTGTCCAGGGAGTTGAGCTGCACCTGGGTCACGTTCCAGTCATAGAGGTCGAGCAGGCGGTGGATGGCACGGCCGTAGGTCACCGCATCAATCCCCGGATATGGCTGATAGCCTCGATCCTTGACTAACATCTCGCTCACCCGGTCGCCGCCACAAAACGCAATCACTGGCGCGGTAAATTCGTAATTCATGGTGGCATCAAACATATCCCCTTGCAGCCACTCTTTGGCCTCGTGCCAGATTTCGGCCACAATGTACGTTTCTGGGTTGATGGCTTTCACCCGCTGCCGGAACTCCTCCCAAAAACCAGGCGTGGTGATTTCGGCGGCCACATCCAGCCGCCAGCCATCAATGCCAAACTCCCGCACCCAATACTCGGCCACCTGCATCAAAAATTCCCGCGCCTGGGCATTGTCCGTGTTGATTTTGGGCAGGTCTCGCAGCCCCACCCAGGCCAGATAATTGTGCGGTTTGGTCTGGTCATACGGATGCAGTGGCCAGTCTACGACCGTAAACCAATCAATATAAGCGGATGCTGGCCCCTGCTCCAAAATGTCGTTGAACTGAAAAAAGCCCCGGCTGGCATGGTTAAACACCCCATCCAGCACAATGCGAATGTTGCGTTTATGTGCTTCGTCCACCAATTCCCGCAGCGCGGCATTACCACCCAACATGGGGTCAACCTGGTAATAATCGTGGGTATGGTAGCGGTGGTTGCAGGCCGATTGAAAGATGGGGTTCAGGTAAATGGCGTTGATGCCCAAATCCTGCAAATAATCCAGCCGTTCCACCACGCCCAACAGGTCGCCGCCCTGGTACCCTTTGTCCGGGGGTGGCGCGTCCCAGGGGAACAGGCGGCCTTTGGGCACACGGTCGCTTTTGGCAAAACGGTCTGGGAATATCTGGTAAAAAACAGCATCTTTTACCCATTCGGGAGTCTCAATCATCTTTACCTTTCCTCCAATTTTTTTGTTTGCTGCCACTCCCAAAAATTATAGCAATGTTTGGGCTTGCGCCACTGTTCATTTACGGCCGTTTGCACTTCTGCCCAAAACCTCACTGTAGCCGCTCCTTCGCCGGGCTGGTCTTCGCCCCTCTCGCTTGCCAGCCACCAGCCTGGTTGCCCACCGTTGAGGGTTGCTTTTCGTCGGACATGGCTCGCTGGCGTACAATTTGGAGCATGGAAACATGCCAGATTCAGGAAAGCAACAGAGTGGTGGTTTTCGTCGGCGGCCTAGTAGTTGCTGGATTAACGGCCGTGACAATGTGAATCAGGCAGGTTCCGGTGGGCAAAGGTGGGGCAGCGCGGTGGGGAGACCGGCACAGCGCCACCAGAGTAATTTCAGAAGACCGTGCCAGAGCAGGGGCATACCTGGTGAAAATGCTGCTCCTGGCCCGTAGGAGATCAAATGACAAGCTTCGGTGAGTGTTATCTGAGTCACTATGAACAATACTTTGGAGACTTTAAACAGCGGACAATGTTTCGCCAAAATGATCAAAATCCCATTATACAAATTTTGTCTTATGAAAGGGTTTTTCAAGGTTGTGCTGGCTTCTGCACACTTGGGCTAACTCACTATCGAGAGGAAGTTAATGGATTAGCAGAAGTTTTTCTACCGGTAGATGGCGGTTGGAAAGAAACTCCATATATATTAGCTAACACTCTTTTCTACATAGTTCAAACACGGTTGCCCTTTGGGCAGGGAACAAGTATCGGTGGGATCGAAAAAATAGCTCCAGAATTTTGTAGGAAATATCAAAAATCGGCATTGTATTTCACGTTGCCCTTTGGAGTACCAGAAGGTTTTACTGAAGTAAACTGTGGCATCTCTACAGGATATGTTTTTCTTGCCATTTACATTTCGAAAAAAGAGTATGACTTTTTTAGGAAGTACGGGGCAAAACCATTTGAATCACTATTGGAAAATGAGGGAGTAGATGTTTTACATCTATCGAGGCAGTCAGCACTTTAGCCCTGATTTTTCTGCCGCACTGTTTGCCAGTCACCAGCCTCGCTCCGTCCCCCCCTCACCTGCTCACCCCATCACCGAAGGGACACGGCCGTACTCTATGGTTCTAAATTCTCTACATCTGCCAGGTCTTGGTGGCGACCGGTGGCGCGTTTGTTCTGTAGCAGGCTTTCCAGGTCAATGATATGAATAGTGATGCCATCTACATCTACAGTCACACGTCTGGCGTAGCAACTGCCAAAATCAACCCCTTTAGGCGTCATGATCACATCAATGCGATTGGGCGGATATCCCAGTTGAATAACCTGGTTTGGCTCTAAAAAATCGCCAGCTTGCAAACCCAACGACCCAAACCCAAATTCGCCCAAAGCAGTCACTAATCTGTCTGCATTCCCCTGACTTAATTCCACCCACACATCCAGGTCTTTGGTATATCGGGGATGGCCATGAAACGCAACCGCGTACCCACCAATGATGAGATAGCGCACCTGGTTATTGTTTAACGACTGTATAAACTCTTTGAAATCCTGGTTCAGTACCATATTGCCACTGGTGATATTCGCGCCGAATTTGTTCCAAAGCGGCCAGACGCGCTTGATACGGCTGTGTACGCCAATAGGTTACATCCCGTTCCTGTTTGTCAATGGGGGTTTTACGCACCACCTTAACCATGCTCATCATGAGCAAATTATACCACACACGACCATACCCCTCACCTGGCTACCTGTATCATTCCTTAACGGCCGTACCCCAGCGATATTCATAACAAAACCTGGACCTGCGCTAAAGTGAGCGCACGGCCGTGTGTCAGCCACCTCTCTCCCTCCGTCCCCACCACTTCCCCAATCTCCGCCAAAAACTTCGCCAGACGCTCCTGATCATAGCCATCCGTCGCCGGTTGCGCCTGGGCAAAGCCGATAAGCGTGAGGGCGGTTTCATATTGCTGCTGGCGCATGAGCATGGGCACGGCGCTGATAAAAACGGTCATCACCAGCGGCATCGTCTGGATGGAAAGACTGACCTGTAACGCTTCCTGGTACAACGGCCGTGCCGCCGCATACCGCCCCAACTCCGTCTCCACATCCGCCAGATTACTCAGGCAGAGCGCCACCCCATACAGGTCGCCAATTTCCCGGCAAATCTCCAACGCCTCCCGCATGTATACGGCCGAACCCCCAAAATCTCCCGTCGCATACGCAATCACCCCTAAATTGGTCAACGAAATGCTGATGCCCGCCCGGTCGCCAATCTCCCGTTTCAGGCGCAGACTCTCCTCGTGATATTGCCGCGCCGTCTGGTAATCCGCCTGCCGCTCGGCAATCAACGCCAGATTGTTCAGCGCCATGCTGATGCCGCGCCGGTTATTGAGCATCTGCCCCAACTCCAACGCCGTGTGGTAACAGGGGGCGGCCTGTTCATAATCACCCAACTGGTAATAGACATTGCCCAGGCTGTTCAGGCAGCGGGCCATCAACCACTGGTCATCCATCTCTGCGGCCATCTCCAGGCTTTGCCGATGGTGGCGCAGCGCTTCGTCGTTTTCGCCCAGGCGGTATTCGGCCGCGCCCAAACTGCTCAAAGCACGGGCAATGCCCGGTTGATCGTTAATCTGGCGGGCGAAGGTGAGACTGCGACGGCCGTACTCCTTCGCTCGCCCATATTCCCCCAACCCCTGCGCCACATTGCTCAAATGGAACAACACCCGCGCCATGCCCGCCACATCTTCCAACTGCTCATACAGCGCCAGACTTTGTGTCAACCATCCCTGCGCGGCCGCATAATCCCCCAACCCAAAATAACTGCGCCCCAACTTGCGCTGAATCAGCGCCAACTCTTGTGGGCTGGGGCCAAGCTGCATGGCCCGTTCAAAATGGCCCACCGCTTCCTGAAATGCACTGCTGGTCAACGCCTGCTCACCGGCCAGAATGGCATACGGCCGTTCCCGTTCCCCTTCACCCGCCATCCGCCAATGGTAAGCCAACGCGGTCACATAATGGACATCGGCCGCCACCATCCCTTCCATCACCTGTGCCGCCTGCCGGTGCAATCGCCGCCGCTCCGCCGCCGTCAGATCAGCCAGCAGCCCATCCCGCAGCTTGTCGTGGGCAAATCGCCAGCGGTCATCCTGCACATCCAACACGGCCGTTTCTGCGCACCGGTTCAGCCAGCCGCCCACATCCACCGATGGAAACAAGAGCCGTAGCAATGGCAGGTCAATTTTTCGGCCCAGCACCGCCGCCTGCCGCAGCAGCGCCCGGTCAGCCTCACGCAGGCGGGCCAACCGCTGCTGCATCAACTGGCGCAGGCCGCCCGTCAGCAAACCGGGCGTCAGCGCCACCCGGTCAACCTGATCCAACTGACCGGCCGCTTCCGCCAGCGCCCGCGCCAGTTCCACCAGGAAAAAGGCGTTGCCCTCACTCTCTTTTTGCAAATAGGTCAGCAGCGCCGAATTATCGCCCGCCGCGCCCAGCATCGCCTGGCACAACTGCGCCATCTCCCCCACCTGCAACCGGCCGATTTTCAACACCGGCAAATCGCCCACACGCGCCGCTAAATCGGCCGTTTCATCATCCCGATATGCACCCAAAATGAGCAGCGGCAGTTCCACCAGTAGCGCCAGACTCTCCGGCCGCGCCCATTGCAAATCTTCCAACAGCAGCAGCACCGGCTGGCGCTGGCGGCGAAAGAGGGCGGTAAAGGTGACGGGCAACTGCTTTTGGAAGGTCTGTGGATCAAGAGCGGTAGCGGCGATAGGGCGGTCGAGCAGGCGGTCTAAATCGGGCACAACGGCCGTGAGCAAACTGGCTTCCAGGTCATCCAATGGGGCGGCGAGAATGAGGCGGCGCACGGCCGTTTGCCACAGTGCATACGGCGCACCCCCTTCGCGCACACTCTGGCCGCGCAGCACCAACATCCCCCGCACTAACGCCGCCGCCACCAGTTCATTCAACAGCCGCGACTTGCCCACGCCGCTCTCACCGGCAATCAGCCAGGCCGCCCCCTGCCCCTCAATGGCCGCGTCCATCAACTCCTGAAGTTGTGCCATTTCCGCCTGACGGCCGGTGAATTGGGCCGCCTGCAAAAAGCTCTCGCGGATCGCCTGTGTTTCGGGCGGCAGCGTCCGGCCGGTCGCCTGGCACAGGGCATAAATGACATCGGGCGCACCGGCAAAACGGTGTTCTGGTTCCCGCGCCAGCAGCCGGGCAAATACGGCCCGCAGGTCATCATTTTCCGGCAGCGCGGTCAGGTCGGGTTCACGGGTGAGAACGGCGGCAATGGTGGGAAACGGCCGTTGGCCCACCACCATCTCATACGCCATCACCCCCACCGCAAACAGATCACTGGCGCGGCTGGATGGATTGCGCCCCTTAGACGCGCCGCGCATCACTTCCGGGGCCATATACGCCCACGTGCCCGCCCCGCCCGAACTCTGCCCGGCAGCGGCAGACAGGCCAAAATCGAGCAGCTTCACCTGCCCCTCCACCACCAGCACATTGGCCGGTTTCAGGTCATTGTGCAGCACGCCGCGCCGGTGCAGGTAGGTGAGCGCCTGCAACATCTGGATGATGAGGGTGATTTGCTCGGAAAGGGGCAGGTTGCGGCCGGCTTCCACGACCGTTTGTGCGGCCGACAGCAAATCCATTGTAAAAAAGGGCATCCGTTCGGTATCAAAGCCATAATCCAGTACGCTGATGATGTGCGGGTGGCGCAGCCCGGCCAGCAGTTGGAACTCTTGCGCCAGCGCCAGGCGGCGGGTAAATGCCCCTTCGGGGGCCAATTCTTCCCGCTCGATCACCCGTTTCAGCGCCACTTCCTGCCCGGCCAACCGATCCAGGACACGGTACACCACCCCCATGCCACCATGACCAATGGGGTCGCCAAGCTGGTAACGGTTTTGCAACAGCGTTGTCATGGGGTGGGATTATACCTGTCAATTGGTTGCAGGTTGCAAGTTGCAGGTGGCAAGTGACCGGCCACCTGCAACCTGCCACTTGCCACTTGCCACCCACCTATGGGTATAATGGGCGACGGCAGGAGGAAAAACCATGAGTGAACAAACGTACCCTGATTATGTGTACCGCATGTTGAGCGAAGCCCGCGCACTGCTGGCGGAGGACGACTTTACCAGCCCGGACGCAGCCGCCATCTGTTATGACATTCTGGCCCTGTTCCCGGAGTGCCAGGAGGCCAATGACCTGGTGCTGGAAGCGTTTAATGACCCCTGGGTGATTCGGGATAACCGCAAAGCGATTGGCCGGACGATAGATGAGTGGGATGACCGCGCCTGGCAGCAGCGGCGGCGGCTGGCCTTTTCCTTCCGCGTGATGTGCCGCTGGGAAGGGCAATACCGGGAATACAATGAGGAGATTGATCCGGAGGATGTCTGCCCATCTGATGTGAAGGAGATGTTGGAAGAGGGGCGTGACCAACTGCTGCAAGATTATCTGCTGGGGGAGACGCGGGGCAGCGAGGTGGCCTGGCCGATTTTTCAGGAGGCGATGAAACGGACGGCACGGCCGCGGGCGGCGATGTTGTGGGTCGCTGATTTGTATGCCGACCAGGGCTTTTTTGTGGAGTCGGTGGAGGTGCTGGAAGAGTTATTGGCCCAATTCCCCAAAGATCAGGAGGCGCGCCGCTTTTGGGCGGAGGTGCGCTGGTGGCGCGACCATCAGGAGCAGATTCCCTGGATACCACCACGCGGGCAGGGCAACGGCCGTCGCTACCGCCACATGATGCGCCAGATTGACTCTGACTTTGCCGCCGATGAGGAAACATACATGAGTCCGCTGCCCTACATGCCGCCCGATGCAGACAAACTGCCACCCGATTTTGTGCTGCCACCCCTGGTAGAGGCGGAACTCATAGAGCGGGTGGAAGAGGCGCTGGCCGAATTGGAGCCGGTGCAGATGTCCCAGGCGTCCCGTGTGGATTGGGGCTATCTGGACAAGCTGGAAAGCGGCGATGTTTCTATCAGTGATTTCCCGGAATGGGTGCAATACCTTCTGCTGGAAATTGATGATCCGGAACATCTGATCTGGCTCAAGCAGTTTTTCTTGCAGCGTTTCTCTAACCCGCCATTGAATGAAGAATAAGATTGAGATATAGCGGGTCCATACTCCCTATATCTCAATATCTCATATCCCCATGAACGACCATCCCATTTCCACCCCCGAGGCACAGGTTTGTTTTCTGTTGGCGTTTCCCATGTCGGAAGTGGACACGACCTGGGTGCAGGCACCGCAGCAGCAATTGAACAAGGCGCCTTATTTTCAGCCGGTTGATCTGGACATGCGCATGTTGGCGGCAACGGCCGTGCAGTTGGAAGGTATCCTCGTCTCTGTTCAGCCCCAACTCTTTGAAGAGAGCGTGCAAATTGTAGAATGTCGCTTTCCTATCAGCGACATTTTAAGCAGCATCACCCTACAACTGGTCGAACGGCTAAAAGAATCGCTACGAAACTTATTACTGCCGGCCGACGTGCTGGCAACCGATTTATGGGAAGAATACTTCTTGCTGATGATTCAGGAAACCGGCACGACGCCAGACCGGTTTATTGACCAGGCAGCGCCAGAACTGGCAGGGCTGCTGCGCTCCCAACGGGAAAAACTGAGCGCGGAGGATACCGCCAGTTCTCTGGTATCACGCTTGCATTATTCAGAACGTGACCTGACCGTCGTGGATTGGGAAGGGGGGATTATCATTGCCCCGGACGGAGATTTCCAGTCGGACATTGAAGTGATTAAGGTTGCCATTTACCAACTGCTGCGTTACCGCATATTGGACAAGCGGATTGATGAAAGGTTAGCCTATGTGCGGGAACGGTTTACGGTGGGGCGGCGGCGGATCATAGACCCGGTGCAGTCGCGCCGAACAGTGCAGCAGGTGATTCAAGAGCGGTTGGCGCTGCTGCTGGATTTTGAACGGGTAGACCAGCAATTGCTAATGATTGGCGACTGGTATACAGCACAACTTTATCGCACGATTTCAGATGAACTTTATCTGGACGAGTGGAAAGCAAATGTCAAACAAAAGCTGGAAACGATGGAATCCATCATGCGGGCGGTGCAGGACAATTTCACTGTGTCCTGGGGAGCTTTGTTTGATGTGGTGGAATTGGTGGGGTGGCTCTTATTGTTGTTGGGGTACATTTATTTGTTTTATTTAGACACCCTGTCTTACAACATCATCCCCTGAGCGATACCGTTCAATTTCCCCCGATGTCAGACATCCGATTTTTCATAAAAATCGGATGTCTGGTCTCAGGTATGTAGTCAGGAACGATACCCGTCCGGGTGCGCCAGGTGCCAGTTCCAGGCTGTTTCGATGATGGTGCGCAGGTTGGCGTAGCGGGGCTGCCAGTTCAGGTCGTGGTTGATGCTTTCGCTGCTGGCAATCAGCACGTCTGGGTCACCGGGACGGCGTGCGCCGATGACGGCCGGGATGGGATGCCCAGTTACATCGCGGGCGGTCTGGATGACATCTTTAACGCTGTAGCCACGGCCGTTACCCAGATTATATTTACCACTTGGCCCCCCATCCAGCAGGGCGCGCATGGCTAGGATATGCGCTTCGGCCAGATCAACCACATGGATGTAATCACGCACACAGGAGCCATCCGGCGTATTGTAATCATCGCCAAAAATGGTGATTTTTTCGCGCTTTCCTAAGGCCACTTCCAGCACTAAGGGAATAAGGTGTGTCTCTGGGTCATGGTCTTCGCCGCGCTCTTCGGTGGCGCCACAGGCATTGAAATAACGCAGGCAGGTGTAACGCATCCCATACAGCCGATCCATCCAATACAGATAACGCTCGATGATATTTTTGGATTCCCCGTAGGGGCTGCCGGGCACAACCCGTTCGTTTTCATCAATGGGCATCCGTTCCGGGTCGTCAA
>CAYXUZ010000097.1:19268-22759 GCA_964467705.1 uncultured Ardenticatenaceae bacterium
GCTGGGCGCCGCCATCGGCGCGCTGATTGCCCTGGTGGTGCTTTTGCTCTCGCGTGCCTGGTTGGAGGTGGTGAGCGGCAAGCTCAAGGGCACTGAATTTGTGCTGGATAAGTTTATCCACGCCAATGGCCCCACCGCCTACCTGGGCAGCAGTGCCCTCAAAGCAGACATCGTGCTGCCTGACCCAGACATTGACCCGCAGCACGCCATGCTGCACGGCGCTTTCCAGTAAATTGAGGCCGTTGACTATATTATCCCGCAAATAGAGAAACGGCCGTTCCATAGATTCGCCTACCAATGTATAGGAAGCAAAGTGCATGATGCCGTCCGGTTTGTGGGTGGCGATGGTGGCTTCAACGGCCGTCTTGTCCGCCAGGTCCCCCTCCACAAACACCGCCTCCGGGTGGACGGCGTCCCGGTGTCCTTGATACAGATTGTCAAAGACCACCACTTCTTCGCCTGCCTTGATCAAACATTCCACCGCTATACTGCCGATATACCCGGCCCCACCTGTAACAAGAATTTTCATGGATGTGTACCTCTTTCTTGATATTTTGAGATTAAGAGACTGAGAGATTGGGAGATTAAGAGAAGCTCAATCTCTCAGTCTCCCAATCTCCCAGTCCCATTTGTTGTCGGACGGGAGTGTAGTCTGCGCCAGTTAAGAAGCAACTAAAGCCAGCATAATTGTCATCCCTTCACCTTGTCACCTCTTCACCTTGTCACCTGGTCAGGTCACGGCTGCACTCCCAACGTTACTTCTACACGGATTTCTTGCGATTGCCGCACCAGGGTGAGGGTAACAGTTTGCCCGGCGGTGGTGTTGAGTTCCAGAAATTCATACAACTGCATCCAACTGGAGATGCGGGTATCGTTCACGGCCGTCAACACATCCCCACCCACCAGAAAGCGCCGATTGCCCACAATGACTTCTTGCTGCGCCCCGCGAATCCCGGCGATGGCAGCCGGGCTGTTCCGGTACAGTTGAGCAATGAGAATGCCCCGTTCCACCGGTAGTTGCAGCGCGTCTGCCAGTTCCGGCGAAATATCGTACCCCAGAAAACCCAGCCAGGGATGGGGATATGCACCTCGATCAATCAGCACCGGTATCACCCGCTGCACCGTACTCACCGGCACAGCAAAACCGATCCCCTGCGCCCCTTCCCGAATGGCGGTGTTGACGCCAATCACCTTGCCCTGCGAATCCAGCAGCGGCCCGCCGGAATTGCCGGGATTGATGGCCGCGTCGGTCTGGATGACGTTGAAGATGGTCGTGTTATTTTCGGTTTCCAACGGCCGTCCCAACGCACTGATCACCCCCGTCGTCAGGGTGCGGTCCAGCCCAAACGGATTGCCAATGGCTACCGCTCGCATCCCCACACGCAAATCGGCCGTCTCATTTAATTCCAGCGGGTTAAGCTGTTCCGGCGGCAAATCCACTTTGATCACTGCCAGATCGTTGGGTGGGTCCACGCCCACCACCTGCGCCGGAACGCTGATCTCATCAGAAAACTTTACTTCCAGGCTGCTGGCCCCCTCGATCACATGATAATTGGTGATAATATGCCCCTCCTTGTCATAGACAAAACCGGAACCGGTACCTTCGCTGGGCATGGGGCCAAAAAAGAAGTTCATCGTTACCACCTGGGCGGTGATATGCACCACCGATGGCCCCACCCGTTCATATAAATTGGTGACAAGTTGTTCTTCAATATCCAACGGGGCCAGCACGGCCTCTGGTAAGGCGGTCGGTGTAGCCACGATAATAGTTGGTGTTTGGGTGGGAGCGGGCAGGGGCACGGCCATATGCCCACCCTGGCTACACCCGGCCAACCACATGACTCCCATCAACAAGTAAATCATCCACTTCATATTCATACCCTCATGTGCAAAGTATTGCAGGTGTACCGCACTTAGCCCGCAGCGGCAACCCATTGTCAGGCTTCATTCACATGGCGGTTTGGCGGACGGCCGTTTTCCCAAACCGCCCGCCCTGTTTATAATCAGACCTGACAGGTTTCCGAAAACCTGTCAGGTCTAATACCACTCGATATAGGAAGGGAAACATGAGTTTTATATCACGCATCGAACATACCGTTGGCCTGGGGCCGGTTCTCTTGTTCCTCACCCTCGGCATACCCATCGCCGTACTTCTGGAACTCACACATGGCAACGCCATTGCCATATTCCTCATGGCCGCCATCGGCATCATCCCCCTGGCCGGGATGATTGGGCACGCCACCGAAGCATTGGCCGAAAAAGTAGGCGAACGCGCCGGTGGCCTGCTCAACGCCACGCTGGGCAATGCTGCCGAACTGATCATCTCCTTCTCCGCCCTACGCGCCGGGCTGATCGGCCTGGTATTGGCCTCCATCACCGGCTCCATCCTGGGCAACATCCTGCTTGTCCTGGGCGCGTCTTTGCTGGTGGGGGGGCTGAAAAATGGGCCACAAAAGTTTAACCGGCGCAGCGCCAACATTGACGCCACCATGCTCATTCTGGCCGTCGTGGCTATTGGCATCCCTTCCCTATTCAACTGGTCATTGGAACCGGACTTCCGGGCGGTGGAGGGGTTGAGCATTGGTGCGGCCGTAGCCATGCTCATCATGTACGCTCTCTCCATCCTCTACTCCTTCACCGCCCACACCGAAGAAGCCGACCCCCTGGCCCGTGAAGCCCACGCCCCCGAAGGGTGGAGTATGCGACACGCCCTCATCATCCTGGTCATCGCCGTCGCCTTGATCGTCTACCTGAGCGAGGTTTTGGTGGGCGCGGTGGAACCGGTGACGGAAGAGTTGGGGCTGAGTGAATTTTTCCTGGGCATCATCCTGATTCCGCTGGTAGGTAATGTGGCCGAACATCTGGTGGCCGTGCAGGTCGCCATCAAAAACAAGATGGATTTGAGCCTGAGCATTGCTATTGGTTCCAGCCTGCAAATTGCCCTGTTTGTCGCCCCGCTGCTGGTTTTCATCAGCCTGCTAGTCGGCAACCCCATGCCGTTGGAGTTTAACCAGTTTGAAGTGGCGGCGATGGTTGCGGCGGCTTTTGTGGCCGCGTTGGTGTCGCTGGATGGGGAGAGTAACTGGCTGGAAGGGGCTATGTTGCTGACGGTGTATGTCATTTTGGGTGTGGGCTTTTTCTTTCTGTGAAACGAGACGTGACAGGTTTCAAGAAACCTGTCACGTCTACCTGTCCAGAATGAGGTAAACACGGCGGGAGACTTCGTGAAAGCCGAGTTTAACGGCCGTGCGTAAGGATGCCTCATTGCTCGCCCCACAACTCCACACGGGAGTCAGCCCTAAGGATTGAATGTAGCGTGCCACGGTGGCGGCGGTGGCTGTAGCGTACCCTTTCTCTCGCCAGGCGGGCAGCGTATGAACACCAATCTCACCATAGGTATCGGTGCGGGCATAATTTTGGGCAATGGCTACCAGACGGCCGTCTACCACCGCTCCGGCCGCCGCCATCTCCAGCAAGGTGCGGCGTGGCTG
>CAYXUZ010000098.1:0-22734 GCA_964467705.1 uncultured Ardenticatenaceae bacterium
TGTTCGACGATGTGGTGCCGTTCACACAGTTGCCCGGGGTGGGCATAAAGGTAGGCCATGATGTCATATTCCTGGGTGGTTAGCTCAATTTGCTGCTCGTCTACCCAGACGGATTTGTTTATTTCGTCCAGTTTTAGCCCGATATGGGTGATGCGTTCGGTCGTGGGGGCGGGGTGTGGGGTGAGCACGGCCGTTGCCACCAGCAGATGCAGCCAATCGGTGGCGGTGTGGGCAGGGTAATAAGGTTGTGCAGGTAGGGTGAGCAGACGTGCCAGGCGGTGCCAATAAGCCATCAATTGATAAGCGGGCCAATCACACCCGGCTCGCCGTGCCGCCTCTTGCCGCACCTGGTTGACCAGGCTGACAATATGGGCGGCTTCTGGCGGCAGCCCGTCTGCGGAGACGGGGGCATCCAATTGGGTGGGCTGCCACAGCCGTTCCTGCAAGGCATGGGTGTGGGACAGTTCGCGCAGGGGGCAAAGGTCATGGGTGACGGCCGTTTCCAGCGCCACAAAATCTATCAGCAGCGGCCCCCCATTCACCCCGGCAAAATCCAGCAGCCATACCTGCTGCTTGCGGTCTATGAGTACCGTATCGGCGCTGATACGGCCGTGTGTTATCCCCCAGGCCGCTTCACCCCGCCAGACAACATGGGCCGCTTCCCAATAACAGGCCGGATGGGGCACTGTGTATATTTCGCCATCCAGGTGAAAATGCAGGCTGTTCTCGCCAGGGGTGAAACGGCCGGTTTGTGCCAGCGTCTCCACTACGTGGCGCAGCCGCCCGGCAATCTCGTCCGGCGGCGGCAGGTGCAGCCATTCCTGGGCAAAGGTGAACAGGTCATGGTCTGGTTGGGGCACGGCCGTTTCATGCCAGTACGCCAGATTGTGCGTGTAAAGGGAATGGATGACGGCCGAAACCTCAGCCGCCGGGCGATTCTGGTTGAATAAACGCAAGGTGTGGCTGGCGGCCAGATCATCCCCCATGAAGGTGTAAGCAATGGCGGCAAAATGGGTGGTTTCGGCCGTGTGCAGTTTGCCCATGTTTTTGATGCCAAAGCGGGGCGGCACCAGCTTTTCATAGCGGCGGTTTTCGGTCTGCACGGCCGTGCGCAGCCCACACGAAACAATATGGCGTGACTCCACCCCCTGTGCCGTGAAAGCATACACCGGCAAAATGAACTGCTCCGCCGTAAAGGTCAGCGGCATGCCAATGGTGATCTGGGCATACTCATAAAACAGCTTGCGGAACAGGTCTTCCAGTTCGGCAGCCCGTTCCGGCAGGTCAGCCTCAACCGCATCAATGGGGGCGGACACGGCCGTGTCCGGGCAGAGCCATTGCGCCATCGGCAAAAAGGCGGGCAGCGTTTGCCAGGTAATGGTCAGTTGCCAGTTGATGAGGGCATATTGTGTCAGGGCTTGTTGCACGGCCGTTTGCAGCATCTCCAGCGTCGTATCCGGTTTGGTCAGGTATTCCACGGCCGGCGGCAACGATCCTTTCAACGACTGCACTGCATCACGCAGGCTGGGCCAGGCCGTCAAAATAATTTTGGGGATGCCGGGCGCTTCCGTGCGGGCAATGTTATACCCGCTCATATCCTTGTCATCTTCTTCCCGTTCCAGGCGCATATCCAGCACCGCCAGGTGGATGCGGCGGTGGCGCAGCGCCAGCCGCGCCTCTTCCGCATTTGTGGCCGTGACGACCCGGTAGCCAACCTCACGGAAAAATTCGCTATACAGCTCCAACGTTTCCGGCATGTTATCCGCCCAAAGGATGCAAAACTGGTTCATTTCATACATTCCAATCACGATACGGCCGTGCCTGCCGACACAGGCCAAGCAACTCCGGCAAACGGCCGCGCCGCTGGTAGTAACCAATCAGTTCCACAATTTTGTCCCGTTTGCTGCCGCCCAACCCCTCGTAGTCAAACGCCTCGGCAAAAAACAGTTCCCGTAGCTCCGCATCGCTAAACGCCTCGTGAATAGCGTCTAGCAAACGGCGCACATCTACCTGGAATGCCTGCTGCACGGCCGTGAGCAATTTTGCCAACCCCTCCTGTTTGGTAATAAAACTCACCGCCGGGCGCTGCCCATTGCCGTTGGGCTGCAACGCCTCCCGCACCGTATCCACCGTCGCATAGCTGGTGATGATGATGCGTGGCGCCGCCTGCCCATTCATAAAAGCCCGCGCCAGGCGTAGCCCACTGGTATCCTTGTCATCCAGGTCATCTTGCAGCCGAATGTCAATAATCGCCAGGTCAATGGCCTGTTCCACCAGCGCCGACCACGCGGCCAATGGCGTCCCGGCCGTGACCACCTCATAGCCATGCTGCTCCAAAAATTCCTGGTGCAAAGCCAGCGCCACCGGGTCATTATCAGCTAACAAAATACGGCGTGTTGAAGATGTGGGTACTGCTTCAGGCATCAACTACCTACTTTAATCCATCGCCTCCGCACAGGTTTGCCTGATCTGCACCGCGTCAAACGAATGACGGATGTAATCAGTTGCCCCGGCCATCAGCACCGCACGGGCGTGCTGCCAGGTGGGTGAAGTGGAGGCTACAATAATCGGCATTTCACACTGCTGTTGGTGTAACTGTTCTACCAGTTTTACCACATCTTGGGCAAAACCGCTGGCATCCAACAATAACAGGTCTGGCGGGGAGGCGGCCAAAACGGGCCAGATATCCTCCTCGCCAAAAACAGCCACATCGCACAGGCCATGAACCGCCTGGGTCACGGCCGTGACCCAGGGCGATGCGGCATTCTTCGTCAGGACAAAAAGACGTTTCTTCTCCACAGATTTACTCTCACCGATGGCCGATAACCCTTTACGGATTATCGGCTTCATATACCGGCAACGACAATACCAACGTCGCCCCCCGATCTGGTGCGTTGCGGGCGTACACATCGCCCCCGTAGGTTTGTACAATCGCCTGCACCATCAATAACCCGCGCCCCAGGTGTCCCTCGCGGCGCGGTCGTTTTAATGACCCTTTGAATAGCTCCGGCAGCATCGCTTCGGGAATACCGGGGCCGGTATCCTGAATGGCAATCTCCACCTGATCCTGGTTCCGCGTGCTTTCAATGGTCAGCCGCTGGATGGAAGAATGTTTCATGGCGTCAATGGCATTATCAATCACCAAATCCAGCGCCAGCCGCAGCCATTCCGGGCTGGCCCACACCAGCACACCGTCCGTCACATCCAGCCGCAGCGTGGGCAAAGACAAGACGGCGTATTTGTCATCTTCCCACAACTGCGCGATGCGTTCCCGGATCAGGTCGTTGATCACCAGCCGGGCCGCTCCCTCCTCTGAAGAAAGCGGCGGCGTAATGGGGCGGCTCATCACCCGCTCGGCCAGGTTACCAATCATGGTCAATTTGGTTTTCATTTGTTGGCGATAGGTTTCACTGGGCACGGCCGTAGCCAATGACCCTTTCACCATGTCCGCCGCATTGCGGATATTGGTCACATCGGCCGTGATGCTGTGCCGCCAGGCATTGCTGGCCATGCCCATCCAGGCCAGCGCCGTATAAGCGCCCACCCGCCCTTTTGTCTTTTTTAGCTCTTCCAGATGGCGCATCTTGGCAATGGCTACCCCGGCCTGCGCCGCCAACGTTTCCAACAAGGTAATCTGATTGCGCGAAAAGTGGCGCGGCAAGGCATTGTAAACATGCATCACCGCAATGACCTCTCCCTCGCTCAGCACCGGCACACCAATCAGCGACCGCCGTCCTTTTTGCATAATGGTGGGGTTCACATTGGTCACGTAGAGTGCATCATAGATAAAAACGGGGCGGCGGGTGCGCACCACATTGCGTGTAAACCCACGACGACGCGCGGTGGTGTGATACGGCCGTAAAGCCTGCCCCGGCCCTTCCACTGTAAACGCCGGCGCAAACTGCTCATGCACCTCATCCCAAAACAAAAAGCTGGCCGAAGCTGTGTTAGTGAGCTGCAAAGCCGCCTCTAACACCAACTGCATCACCTCATGTTCATCAGCCGCACCTGCCAGCGAAGCGGCCACTTCCTGCAAAACGCGCGTCTCACGGAAGGTGTTGGCATTTTGAATGGCAATACCCGCCTGGGCCGCCAGCGCCACCAATGCCTCCTGGTCACGCCCATCAAACGCCCCCGGCTGCGAATGTTCCACATTGATCACCCCCACCACATACCCCTCCACTTTGATGGGCACGGCCAGTTCAGAAGCGGTGCCCTCACTGTAGGGCAGATAATTGGGGTCGGCCTGCACCTGGGTCACAAGCTGTGGCTCGCCTGTTTTGAAGGCCCGGCCGGTGATGCCGTATCGCTGCGGCTCATTCAGGTCAATACGGCCTGGGCGCTGGCGCAGCCCATCCAACATCTGTGGCGGGTACGCGGCGGCAAAAGTCAGGTGGCTACCTTCTTGCAGCAGCAGACAACTAAACTCTGCTTGCAATCCTTGAGCGCCGGTCAATTTCCACGCCTGCTCCACCAGATTGGTCAGAATCTCGTCCAGATTGAGCGATTCCACCACCACCTGCCCGGCATCATACAGCGCCCGCAATGTCACAGCCTGCTGGTCGGCCCGGCTGTACAGTTGAGCATTGTGAATGGCATTGGCGATCTGGTTGGTCATCAATTCCAGTGTACTGATCTCATCATCCTGCAAGGCCCCATCCCCCCGGTGCTGTAAGTCCAACACACCGATAACCTCGCCACGCACAAGGAGGGGGAAGGTGGCCTCGGAACGGGTGTGTGGCAACAAAGGGTTGCGTAAATATCGTTTGTTTTGACCAACATCGCGCACGATCTGGTAACGGCCGTCTTGCGCCACCTGCCCCACCAACCCTTGCTCACCCACCTTGAGCTTATAACCATCTCCCACCAGACGCTGCCCATTTTCAGAAGAAGCGGCACGGATCACCACATACTCCCGCTTTTCATCCATCAGAAAGATCGCCACGTGGTAAAAGCCAAAGGCGGTGGCAATGGCATGGACAATCTTTTTGAGTAACTTGCGTTCATCCAATGTACTGTTGGCGTGACCGGCCACCTGGGCAGCCAGTTCCAACAGCCGCGCCTGGCGCACGGCCGTGCCGTACAGTTGGGCATTTTTCATGGCAATGGCCGCCTGCCCTGCCAGCGCTTCCAATGCGCGAATATCCTCCCGGTCAAAGGCGTTATACTCCGAATGTTCCACATTGATAATACCCACCACTTCTTCTTCCAGCATGATGGGCACCACCAGTTCCGAGCGGGTTTCTTTGTGGGAGCGGATATAGTCGGGGTCATCTTCCACATTGGCGACTAACTGCGACAGCCCAGATTTGTAGGCGCGATGCATGATTCCGGTACGGCCGTGTGCCCCCGTCACCCAATCCACAAACAGCCCAATTGCCTGGCGCGTCTTTTGCAGTTCCTCACGCGGAAAAGCCGAAACCACCCGCGCCCTCACCCCTTCCTCCACCAGCCAGATGCTACAATAACTGATGTGCCGCCCCGTAAAACTTACCAATTGCCAGGCCTGTTCCGCAATATGGTCCAAAATTTGCTGCTGGTTCAACGAACCCGTTACCACTTGCCCCGCCTGATGCAACACCTCTAAGGCAGCCGTGCGTTGTTGTTTGCGTTCAAACAACTGCGCATTGTGAATGGCGATGGCTGCCTGGTTCGCCGAAAGCTCAATGTATCGCAATTCATTTTCCGTAAAGTGGTGCGGCTGGCGGTAGTTGATAAACAAGATCCCCACCGTTTGCCGGCTCATTTGCAGGCGAACAGCTACACAGGAGACAACTTCCTCCGCTTGCCGAAAGCGGCTGGCCGCAAACAGCGGATGGCGCAGCGTATCTTCAACCACCGTCAGCTTTGGCCCCTGTTCCAACAAAGTACGCGCCAACTTACTGGGGCGCATATCCAATTCCACCTCGCTGTATAACACGCCATGCACCGTTGAGGGTGGAATCAACAAATCCCGCTCCTGGTCATACACATAAATCGTCACCACATCACAATGCCAGGCATGGTAAATACCGGCGGCAACGGCCGCCAATGTTTCTGGCAGATCGGCCAGCGTGGTAGCATCGGCAATTAGGGCGGTCGTTTCTCTGGCCTGCCCCAGCCGCGCCAGCAAGCGGGCATTCCGCAGCGCCAATGCTGCATGGTTGGCAAACGTCTGGGCAATCTCTTGCTCCTGGGTCGTAAAAGTTTTGGGCCGGTTGTAGTTCACATATAACGAGCCCAACTTTTCATCACCCACGCTTAAAGCTACCCCCTGAAAGCTACGTACACCGGCGCCTCGCAACAACAGCAGTGTTGAATCTCCCATGAATGGATAGGCTTCCAGGTCATCTACATCTTGCATCCCAATCCAACCCAGTTGCAACACCGTGTCAGTGGTACCGCCGGGGCGTGGCCCGTGTTTGCGTGAGCGCCACCACACATCCTCAGGAATGTTATACGCAATGGAATCCTCCGGGATAAATTCCAACCGGGATTCGTCATAAGACCAGATAACGGCCGAATCAGCCCGCAAGACCTGGCAAGCACTTTCCACAATCTGATTGAGAACAGCGGACAGCCCATCGGCATGGGCCAGCATTTCTGCTGCCTGGCGCATGTGTTCCAGTTCACTCATTTTGCGGGCATTTTCATAGGCGATGGCTGCCTGGTTCACAAAGAGTTGCAGCGCCTCAATTTCGGCGTCGGTAAAGGTATGGGGGGCGTCATAATAGACCCACATCACACCCATCCGCTCACCTTCAATAGAGACGGGCAGCCCGGCAGCCGCGTGGATGCCGCGCACAAAAAAGCTGGGGTTGGCCCGGTCGAGTGCCTGTTGGTAATTCTCGATAATTTGGGGCTGCCCGGTGCGCACAACGGCCATGGAAAGCCCGTTGGGGCGGATGACGCTTTTGACATTAACGTGGTCGTCCTCGGAAATGAGCAGGTCAGTCACCTGGCCTGTGTGTTGGTCAATGAGAAACATGCGTACACCGGCGGCGGTAGCCACCTCTTTGGCCTGGGTGACGATGTCCTGCCATACCTGCCGCAGATCACGAGAGGAGACGAGGGTATTGCTGGCCTTGTAGAACTGGTGCAGCCGCAGCCGCGCTCGTTCCGATTGGCCGAGCAGTCGCGCTTTTTCCAGGCCAATGGCGGCTTGCAGGGCAAACCGCTCCAGGATGTCTATATCGTTGGCAAAGAGGCGGTGGCTTTGTTCGGCGTCGGCAATGAAGAGCACGGCCGTCACCCGCCCCTCCTGTTTCAAAGGGATAACCACAACGGTTTGCAGCCCCATCCCGGCAAAAATAGCATCCTGGTCAGGCCAGTGAGGGTAATCATTGGTGTTCAGGGTAGCGCCGCTACGGGCCGCATGCCCCAACATGCCGTCAGACAGGTCGGCCACGCGACCAATCCATTCAGGGGGTAGACCATAGGCGTCGGTCAATATCAGCTTATCACCCATTGTATTGAAGAGTCCACTGATGGTGCAGCCCACCAGTTCGGCCGCCTGGCGAATGACGTCCTGGCGCAGGCGGCCGATGTTTTGTTGAGACAAGATGCGGCGCGACGTTTCATCCAGCGTGGCCAGCAGGTGGCTGCGACGCTGGCTTTCTTCGTGGGCTTGTAGCCGTTCAATGAGCACGGCCGTTTGCCGGGCAATGGTGAGGATGAGTTCGATACGGCTTTCGGTGAAGGGAGCGGTCTCCCAGGGACGCATCTCGCCCAGTTCCAACAGCCCCAGCGTGCGCCGACCGGAACGCAACGGCGCCACCAGCATGGATTGGATGGGCGTTTCTAGCTGCATCTGGTGTGACCAGCGCTGCAAGATGCCATGCCCGGCACGGCCGTTGATTTTGATGATGCTGTAGGGGCGTTCATATAGTAGTTCGTTGAGGCGCGGCCAGTCGGTTACAGGTGCGGCCTCACCAAGCCCTGGCTGCCAGGCAAAGGCATCTGGTTTGTCAGGAAGGGGGAAAACGGCCGTGGCTATCAGGTATTGGTTTTCCGGGTCAAGCAGGAAAATACGGCAGAAGGAAGCGCCCAGTTGTGTCACCATCATTTGGGCCAGATCGCGCAGGCCGTGCGTCAGATTTTCCGCTTCGGCCAATAAGTTGCTGGCCGCCAACAGCAAATTGAGACGCTGCTGCGTCTCCAAAATTTCCCCTTTGAGGTTATTGTTTGTCGGCCCATCCTGGCCGATGAGTAACAATTGCTCGTGGGGAATTTCAATATGTGGCTCGCTCTGTAATTGGTCGGTTCTGCGCATTAACCGTCTCCTATTGCTGCTATGGATACTGGCTGTGACGGGTTTGTAGCCCTGTCACAGCCAGTATAGCCGGGGCATCCCCCCCGGTTATCCAACCCCCCAAACTGGTGGTTGCTGTGGTTGTTTATACCATATTGTGACCAGGGCCGAACGGGTAATTGTCTGGCAATTTTCTGGCAAATTGACGACGAAGAACGGATATTTACTTGCGCAATATGCAACTTTTCGCCAGTTTTAATCAAGGATTGTGGGCGTCAGTTCACCTCTCAGATTTGTTTGCATATGGGCTTTGACGGCCGTCATATCATCATAACTACTCAACAGGTAGGCCAGTTTGGTAAGGGCCGCTTCTGGTGTCATATCATAACCGCTGATGAGGCCTACTTCGGCCAGGGCAGAACCGGTGGCATATTTTGTTAAATCTACCGTACCGCGCAGACATTGCGTACAATCTACGATGATAACTCCCCGCGCGGTGGCTTCGGCCAACACTCGTAGAAATTCGGGGTCATTATCGGGCGCATTGCCTGCGCCATACGTCTGCAAGATGAGGCCGCGCAGGGGTGGTTGTAAGACATTTTCCAAAATGCGCACCGACATGCCGGGGTAAAGGCGCAGCGCCCCCACTTCGCCGGGGGCGGTCAGTTCGTGTAGGGTGAGCGGTGTGTGGGGCAACGGCCGTACCAATCCCCAATTCACCGCCACACCCACGCCTAATTCCGCCAACGGCCGACAGTTAGGCGAATCAAATGCATCAAAGCCATTGGCATCCACCTTGACCACCCGGCAGCCGCGAAACAGTTTCTTGTGAAAGTAAAGGCACACTTCGGGAATGGCATAATCAGCCGCCAGCAGCAGCGAGGCGATTAAATTCTCCTGCGCATCATTACGCGCTTCACACAGCGGAATTTGCGAGCCGGTAAAAATAACCGGCTTACCCAGACCATTGAGCATGAATGCCAGCGCCGAAGCTGAATAGGCCATCGTGTCTGTGCCATGTAAGACGATAAACCCATCATACTCGTCGTAATGCTCACAAATGTCACGGGCAATGCTTGACCAGTCGGCGGGGGTCATGTTGGGCGAATCCAAAAGGGGCGTATATTGGGTAATGGTGTAAGCGGGTAACTGGGCGTGGTGAAAGGCAGGATTGGCGGCCATGAGGGTTTGCAGAAAGTTGGGCACGGGTTGGTAACGGCCGTGAACCAGCTTCATGCCAATTGTCCCGCCAGTGTAAGCAATATAAACCCGCTTTTTCATCTCAAACCTTCCTTCACCCACCGCTTGTTGCCCGGATGATAATAGAGAGCCACCAGCATTACAACCAGAACAGCCACTCAAACACTCTAACACCTGAACACTCAATCACTCAATCACCTGAACACTTCCCCACCCCAGTAGCCAACTTTTTACTTTTGCAATAAGCTACTCCTATGACTGACAGCATGGAACTACGACAGCGCATCCTGGCGCTGGTACAGGCTTTTTATGAAGCCGAACACATGGGCACACCCTTCATCCCTGGCGAGTCAGAAGTGCCCATATCTGGCCGTGTCTTTGACGCCGCCGAGATCATCAATCTGGTAGATGCTTCCCTAGATTTCTGGCTGACCACCGGCCGGTATGCCGAGCAATTTGAGAGCGAATTTGCCCGGATGATGGGCGTGCGCCACGCCATGTTGTGTAACTCCGGCTCGTCGGCCAATTTGCTGGCGCTCTCCGCGCTCACCTCGCCCAAACTGGAAGAGCGGCAGCTACAGCCGGGCGACGAGGTGATTACCG
Organism: uncultured Ardenticatenaceae bacterium; assembly: GCA_964467705.1. Lineage (GTDB taxonomy): Bacteria > Chloroflexota > Anaerolineae > Promineifilales > Promineifilaceae > CAADGU01. Next base: position 10,034 of record CAYXUZ010000098.1, read on the forward strand.
TCGCCGCCGGTTTTCCCACCACCGTCAACCCCATTGTGCAAAACCGGCTGATTCCGGTCTTTCTGGACATTGAGTTAGGCACGTATGATGTGATGGTTGACCGGTTGGAAACGGCCGTGTCCCCCCGCACCAAAGCGATTATGATGGCCCACACGCTGGGCAACCCGTTCAACCTGGATGTTGTGACCGACTTTGCCAACCGGCATAACCTGTGGCTGATTGAGGATAATTGTGACGCGGTGGGGTCGTTGTATCACGGCCGTGCCACCGGCTCCTTTGGCCATCTGGCCACTGTCAGCTTTTACCCTGCTCACCACATCACCATGGGCGAAGGCGGCTGTGTGCTCACCTCCCGGCCACAGTTAAAAAAGATCGTCGAATCGTTCCGCGACTGGGGGCGCGACTGCTGGTGCGCACCCGGCGTGGCCAACACCTGCGGCAAACGGTTTGAGTGGCAGCTAGGCGACCTTCCCTGCGGTTATGACCACAAATACATCTACTCCCACATTGGCTACAACCTGAAAATGACTGATATGCAGGCGGCCGTGGGCGTAGCCCAACTGCAAAAGCTGCCCCACTTCACCGCCCTCCGCCAGCGCAACTGGCAACATCTCTATGATGGCCTGAAACCATACGAGGAATTTTTCATCCTGCCGCAAGCGACCCCCGGCAGCCAACCCAGCTGGTTTGGCTTTTTGTTGACGGTGCGGGAAGATGCCCCATTTAGCCGCAATGAACTGGTGCGCTATCTGGACGAACGGCGGATTGCTACCCGACTGCTCTTTAGCGGCAACATCACCCGCCAACCTGCCTACCAAAACGTACCCTTCCGTGTGGTGGGTGATCTGACCAATACGGACACAGTGATGAACCAGACCTTCTGGATTGGCGTCTACCCCAAATTGACGTCGGTTATGTTGGACTATGTGCTGACTGTTTTTGCTGATTTTCTACGACAACAAAGGATATAATCGCCGAAGGAGTTCAAAATATCATGGAACTTACAGTAGAGGAAAGACAAACCAAAGAATTATTGAGAGAGATCTTGCTGGAACTTCTTCAAGAAAAGCGTTCAGAGTTTTATGATCTTGTACTGGAGGTAATGGAAGAAATTGGTCTGGCAAATGCTATCCGTGAAGGTCGCCAAAATGATTTTGTCAGTGAGACCGCTGGTTTTAGGAGTGTAGTGAGATAAGTACGGCCGCTACCCTTCAGAGACGTTAATAAGATTAGGGGAAAATGACACTTTTCGGATTAACAATCGAACGATGCGCGGTCTGCAATGCACATAATTTTCATTCGACTTTAGAATCAACCAACTCAACCAGCACAGACCTCGATAGCCGACCTGTGGGCATGGCTCGCGGAACAATGAGTTTATGGGTATTTCGGTGTCGAAAATGTGGATACTGCGCTCCCAGCCTCAAAATTCTTCTCCCACAAGCTAAACAAACTGTAAATTCAGAAGCGTTTCAAAGTTTGAGAACAGCAAAAGAATACCCCAATCTGGCAAACGATTTCTTGAGTTTGGCAATGGTACAGGAATATGCAGGCAATTATTTCCACGCAAGTTCTAGTGCATTGAGTGCAGCCTGGGTTTGTGATGACAAAAAGAAAGCTCTCCTAGCAGAGAAGTGTCGCAGAAAAGCGATTATTCTGTTTGCGAAGTCACGAGATTCAGGGTATCAAGATTGCCCAAATATCCCATTTGATGATGATGGTACGAATGAAGTGATTCTCGCTGACTTGTTAAGGCGTGTTGGTGACTTTGACGCATCCAGAAAGGTAAGTCTTGAGGGGTACCTCAAAAAACCTGTGGATAAAATTGCCAAAACGCTTGATTTTGAAATGTTGTTAGCGGACAAACAAGACCGAGATTGTCATACAGTGGAGGAAGTGTTCAACTCAAATATCGCTTCTTCACGGCGGGTACAGCTAGGGTGTGTTGCCCAACTAATCTGTGTGATAACATATTTCGGCGCAATGCTTTATGCTGTAATTAACTATCCAGAATGGGCTGAATTAGTCATATTTGGCGGAATAATTCTTTTCATACTCATTATCGGCTCCCTTGACTATCTCGATAAAATTTTATTCACCAAACCAGGTTAAAAAAAGAACCACGTTTACTCCCCACTATCTCCAAAATTGCTCAGTTCTTCGGCCAGGCGGCGCAGGCGGGTTTGCACGGCGTGGTGGACGGTGTTGACTGGATAGCTGCCATCCCCATTGCGTTCCCCAGCGGGCACACCCGTCAGCAGTTCGATACCCTGGTCTATGGTGGTGATGGGCCAGATGTGGAATTTACCTTCAGCTACGGCCGTGACCACATCCTCATGCAACATCAAATGATCCCCATTACTCGCCGGAATCACCACCCCCTGGCTACCCGTCAGCCCCCGCTTCTGGCACAGCCGGAAAAAGCCCTCAATCTTCTCATTCACCCCGCCTATCGGCTGAATCTCCCCCCGCTGGTTCACCGACCCGGTGACGCCCACATCCTGCCGCAGCGGAATGTTGCTCAGACTGGATAACAAGGCAAACAGTTCCGTCGAAGCGGCACTGTCCCCTTCTACGCCCGCATAATTTTGCTCAAAGGTAATGCTGGCGCTGATGGAGAGCGGCTGCTCCTGGGCATAGGTGCCGCCCAGGTAGCCTTGCAGCGTCAGCACCCCCTTCTCATGCAGCGGGCCAGACATCTCCGTTTCGCGTTCAATGTGGGTGATGCCGTCATCCCCCATGTAGGTGCGGGCGGTGATGCGCCCCGGCTGCCCAAAGGCGTAATCGCCCAAATCTATTACCGACAGGCCGTTCACCTGCCCCACCACGCTGCCCTCGGTAGCGATAAAAATGACGCCATCGAGCATTTCCTGGAAGGCATACTCCTCGGCACGGCTGGCGCGGTAGATGCGTTCGTCGAGGGCTTGCTGCACGTCGGCAGCGGTAGTGAGGGCATTGCCTTTCAATCCCGCCCAATAGCTCGCTTCCCGCACCAGGTCGGCTACTTCGCCAAAGCGGGTGGTGAGCTTGCGCTGGTGTTCGGCCAGCCGGGAGCCGTATTCGATGATTTTGGCTACGGCCGTGCGGTCAAAATGGCGCAGACCCTCCTCCTGGCAGCGGCCGGCGATGAAGGCGGCGTATTCGGCCATCGTCTCCGCGTTGCGTGGCATTTCTGTATCAAAATCGGCGCGTACTTTGAACAACTGGAAAAAATCCTCGTCCGACTGATAGAGAGAATAATACATAGGCAGACTGCCCACCAGGATGATTTTGACGGACAGGGGAATTGGCTCCGGGTCGAGCGACTTGGCCATTACCTGGCCCGGTTCCAGCATGGTGGGTGGCTGAATGTAAATTTTGCCATCTTTCAACGCCCGCTTGAGCATCTCCCACGCCCCGCCGTTGCGATAGAAATCATGGGCATTGATGATCAGGTAGCCGCCGTTGGCCTGGTGCAATGTGCCACATTTGATGTTGGTGAAGTGGGTGGTCACCAGCCCGGCCTGCATTTCATATTCAATGCGCCCAAACAGGCCATGAAAGGTGGGGTTAGTGTCCCGGATAACGGGCGCGCCGGGGGTACGCTCACCCTGCTGATCCCCATTGTTCACGAACAGATTCACCTCATAGCGGCGCAGGTCAATCTCTTCGGTGTGTTCGCTGCCAACGGGGGGCACAAAGTCGTCAATTTGGGCCAGCACGTCGTGGTGCAGTTCGGTCAGGTAGAGGCGCATCTCCTCGTCCTTCTGGTAACTGTGCAGGATATCATCGAAGTGGTGCTGCACGGCCGTTGCCGCCACGTCCCGGTCAATCTCCTTCATCCGCCGCCGGGCATCCATCTCCATCTGCCGCAGTTGGTGCATCACCTCGGTCAGCTTTTCCATCAACGTTTCATGCGCCGTTTCCATCGCGGCCCGTTGTTGGGGCGTGAGCTGCTGCATCAGTTGGGTTACTTCCTGGGGGGAGAGCTGACGGCCGTCCACCACCGGCGCGATGACAAAACCGGACGGCGACTGCACCAGGGCAAAACCGGCCTTATCGGCCTGTTCGCTCACCGTTTGCAGCAATTTGTTTTGGGCGTCTACCAATTCCTGCTGCATGGCGGCAATGGCCGTCTGGTACGCTTCGGCTTCAAACGCCTGGGGCAAATCCTGGCTGATGTCGGCGATCAATTTTGCCATGCGCGTCTGGAAATGAATACCCTCCCCGGCCGGCAGGGAGATGGCGCGAGGCTGGTGGGGTACGGCAAAATTATGCACATAGACCCAATCCGGCGGGGTGGCACGGCCGTTGGCCTGCTCGCGCAAAAAGTGTTCAATCGCCGTCGCCCGCCCCGTGCCCGTCGCCCCCAGCACAAAGATGTTGTACCCCTGGCTCTGAATGTTGATGCCAAACTCAATGGCGCGGGTGCCGCGTGGCTGGCCGATGATGTGAAAGTGGGGTTGCAGCACGGCCGTTGTCTCAAATTCAAACTGTGCGGGGTCACAAATATGGCGTAATTTCTCAGGTGGCAAAGGGATAAGGGGCGATTTGTCAGGCATGTTGCTCTCCGTTACAAAATTGGGTGAACTGAAGTATCACCCAACCGCCCCATCTATGCAACCGTCACGGCCGTGTGCCGGCGCGCCCCTCCCCAAAAACTGGCTATTGAGACCGGGTAGAATTTTGTTCTGCTTTTAATGCCCTGATTTCCCTGCGTTGAACATCTATCTCATCCTTTAATTGATCTATCTCCTTTTCTATCTCCTTTGCTTGATTTATTTGAAGAATGAAAAGAACAAGGAAGCCCATAACTGCCCAATATGATATATCTAGCCAATCAGAGATGGTAGTGAGAACAGCACCTAAAATAATATATCCTATCGTGCGGAGAAGTTTGGCGAAGTCCCAATCTGTCCACATTCTACGGACACCCTCTGTTCCAGGATTATAAGTATCAGGATTTTCCATTAGTGACTCCTTTTCAGTTTGCATCTTAACTATGAATGTAGGGCATGAAAATAAGGGTAGCATGGTGGAAATGGGGTGTCAAGAATGGGTGAGGGAAGACCCTAAGGGTTTTGGAAACCCTTAGGGGCTGGTCTATTCGCTCACGTTCTCTCGTTACGGGGTGGGGATTTCCAACGCTTCCAGCAGTTGCGGCTGGTCGGCCAGGGCGTAGCTGGCCAGACCCGTGCCTCGGCGTCTCTGCACTAAAAAATGGGTAGACCTATTGGAGCGCGGGCGCGGCCAGGTCAAAGACGGCCTGGGCGTATTCGCGCAGCTTTTTCTCTGCGTTGGCATCATTCACCAGGGCAGCATAGGGCAGCAGCGTGCCCTGCCAGCCTTCGGTGTGCCAGCGCGCCCCGTGTGGCAGGGGCTTATCCAGCAGTTGGTCGGCCGCAAAGGGGAAGGGGTTGGAGTAAAAATAGGGGGGCGTGTCGGCATTGCCGGGGTAAAAGCCGAGGTTGAGTTGGGCGGGGTATTCCTGCACCTTGCCGTGTTCTTCGTAGGTGACGGTACGGCCGCTGAACCATTCAAAGGCGAGATCGAAGCCGTGCGGCCACACCTGCACGGGGCCGCTCTGACCTTTGAGGGTCGCCTTTCGTGTTTTGAAGATGCGGTCTACTTCGACCAACAGATCAAAGTAGCGGCGGGCCTGGTCGGGGTCGTAAATACGTTTTTCGTCGCTCTCAAATTTAGCGCGGGCATAGTCAGCGATGAGGCCAAATTCGGCAACGGCCGTGATCACCACATCCCCCATCTCCGTACCCGTCAGCCCGGCGGCCATACCGAACGACCGCGTATCGCCCTGGCTGGTCTCCAGCACAATCTGGTGCTGACGCAAATCCAGCCGCAGGCTGAGGATGCCGCCACCGGGCAGAGAAATGTTGTCGGTGGCTAATCCGTTGGGACGGACTTTCAGGCTGATGTGCCACCATTGGGGGTGGGCAATGCCGTGGGCACGGGGAATGACGCCAATGGCCTGGCTGTAGAGATGTAGAGTCTGCCGGGTGGGTTCAAAGCTGTCCAGGGTGGGAAATAATATCATTTGTGCCTCCGTCGAATCGGGTGTGTGGTGTGGGTAGTTATGACGACGATATTATGGTGCGAATGTCCGGTAATTGGCAAATATCTCCGACAAACCCGGCGATTAAAATCGCGGCTACAAAAGGCCAAGTCGGCCTTCGCCGACTGTTTTCAGCCGGCAAAAGGTCGGCTTTGCTTTTTGTAGGTGCAGATTTATCTGCCGTCGCAAACTGGTTGTTATTGACAATGCAGACCTTTTCTATTAATATATCGCCCAATGATATATCGTCCAACGATATATTGAAAGGGGATGATGGACACACAACCTTTTTTGCCTCTCACGGAACCGGTATTTTTCATTTTGTTATCATTGGCGCGTGGGCCGCAACACGGTTACGCCATAATGAAGGACACGGCCGTGTCCAGTAACGGCCGTGTGCAACTGAGTACCTCCACCCTGTACAGCGCCATCAAACGGCTGCTGGAACAGGGCTGGATTGAGCGGGCGGATGCGGAAAGTGGGGTGGCCAACGGCCGTGAACGCAAGGCATATCAATTGACGGAGCAGGGGCGTCACATTCTCAACGCTGAAATAACGCGGCTGCAATCATTGGTGGCTGTGGCTAACCAGATTGGCGCTACCGTTTCCCCATGAGCAACATCATGTCTGTTTTGGTAGCCATCTACCGCCTGTTGATCCGCCTCTACCCCCGGTCGTATCACGAGGAGTTTGGCGCGGAAATGGTGTTGGTGTTTCAGGATCAACTGATGGAGGCAGCCACACACGGCCGTGCCGCCTGGCTGCAAATCTGCTGGCGGGAACTGCGCGACTGGCCCGTTCACTGCTTTCAGGCCCATTGGCAGGCGCGGCAGCAGCGACTCTTGATGGACTCGGCCGCATCTTCGTCGTGGTGGGACACGGCCGTGGCCAGCGCCCCTTACTTCCTCTTTGCTCTGTTCCTAAGCAGCAGCGCCTTTATATTTCTGCTTGGGCAGACAACCGGCCTCTTTTTCTACTTGTTATCCGGCTACGGTTTTGTATTTGTCTTACTGTTGGTTCTGATCATTGCCTGGTGGCGGGGCTGGCCGAACTGGTCAGTGGCCTGGTTGGGATTTCTGTTTTTCGTGCTATTTGTACTCATCCTGCCAACCCTATTTTTCAACTTCCTGCAACAGTCGTCTCTGCAAATCATCGTGATGGAAGTGGGCTGGCCGCTGCTCTGGCTGGCAGTCTTGTATGTGTTTCTAGGTCGGTGGCCGCGCGCCGGTTTAGTTGCCATGCTGCCCACTTTTGGCATGGCCTGGTTTTTGTATCTGGAATTTGTGCCAGAGGGGGCGCGCATGGCCGTGATGCTCATTACCTGGGGCTGGCTGGGCATCATGGCTATGGTGCTGCTGCGGGGGCGGCGCCCTGCCTGGGATGTGTGGCTGCTGTATCTGACCGCCTTTGTCACCTGCCTGCTTTACATTGTTGCGGGTCATTTTCTGACTGAGCCACAGGTACGGGATCGCACCCTGGTGCGCATGAGTGATGATTTGCTGTCAGAACTTCTGCCGACGTTGATGCCGTTGGTGGCCGTTTTGCTGCTGCATACCTTACGGCTGTGGGGGCGGGTCAACGGCCGTACCGCCCTCACCACATGCCGCCTTTTGTCAACGGCCGTTCTATTCATGCTCCTGGGCGTGCAGGCAAACCAGCAACTGCCCTTCCGAACCGGTTCATTTGCCTGGCATGAGGGGGTTGGCGTCGGGTTCACGGCCGTGTTTCTGATTGGTTGTTTGCTGATGGTGCTTGCCATCTGGAGACTGGCGCGTAATCGGAGCGGTTATCTGGCGGTTGGTCGATCATTCTGGCTCCTGATCGGCCTGATTATTTTCATTCCGTTGATCTATCGCATCGGGGTATGGTCTGTTCTGTATGGTAGTTGGATGTATCAGCAGGGGGCGCAAGATTTTCAGGGCATGGCCGAGGCATTGCGTTTGACCGGCCGTGCCCTGGAATTGGTCTGGCTGCTGCTGGCGGCCTGGGCCATTGGCCGGGTGGGCAGTTGGTTGCCTTCGCCCATGCCGCCACAAGTTGCCGCAGAAGAAGGGGTAACGGCCGTTGCCGTTCCCACCCACAGCAAAATGAGCAAACGCCAGGGATTTTATCTCGTCGCCGGGCTGCTCCTGCTGCTGGCGCTGCTGCTGCCCGCCACCACCCTGGCCTACCTCTTCCCCAACGATGAGGGAAATCCTTTGGCTCTCTCGACCGCTCTCGCCCTGTACTTGCTGCAAACAATCGGGCTGATCGTGGTCGCCATTCTCCTGGCGTCCGGCGTTCATCGCTGGCAGGCGGGAGGGCGCAAAACGGCCGTCCTCTTTGGCGGCCTGAGTATGTTGTTGTTGATCACGGCCGTGCGCTACTTTTACTGGCTCACCGTCTGGGACAATACCTACGATCCACTCAGTTACTTCTGGCTGTTCATCCCCATTTTAGGCGTCTTTTTGGTTGCTATCTGGCTGGCATTTACCCTGCCACACAAGGCAAAATGGGTCAGCGCCCTCTATCTGTTCTTTGTACCCGCCGTGATGATTATCACCTCTGCCCAGGCGCAGCGGGTTGATTTCCGCCAGTTAACCGAGAACCGCGCCGCCCGCGTCAATCAGGCCATCGTGACCTACCATACCCAACACGGCCGTTACCCGGAAACCCTGCGCCAGTTAACGCCCCGCTACCTGCTCACCCTTTCCGAGCCGGTCATCATCTTCGGACAAGAGTGGTGCTACGAGGGCGACGCCGACCAGTATCGCCTCGGTTACGTTTACCGCGAACATTGGAGCGACCCCCGCCTGGTGGGGCGCATCCATCATAGTACCTATGCCACCACATCTGCCCTGCCCCCGCTTTGTGAGCAGGAAATCATGGCCCTACAGATGCGCGATCCGCAGTATTACGGGCTGCGCTAAGCGGCAGCTAAATTGGCGCTGACATCCCACAAGCGCCGGGCCAGCGTTTCATCCTGCGCAGCGGCCGACGGCCGTGCCTCCGCCTCATCCCGAAAATACCGCCCCGTCACCCCCTCCACCTCTGGTGAAATTGCCAGATAAAGCGAAGTGCGTGCCCCATCTTCCCAATTGAGGCCTGGCCGTGACACATGTCGCGGCAGCCCCGAGTAATCGCGCCCCAGGTTCGTATCCACCACACCGGGATGCAAACAATTGGCAGTCACGGCCGTGACCGCCAACCGCCGCGCCAGTTCAAAGGTAAACAGCACATTCATCAGCTTGGTATTGGCGTACACTTGCGTCGGACGGTAGCCCTGCTCTGACTGCAAGTCGGCAAAATCCACCACACCGCTGCTGTGAACCTGCGACGAGACATTGACAATCCTCGCCGGGGCACTGGTCTTTAGCACGCCCAACAGCAAATCGGTCAGCAGAAAATAAGCCAGGTGGTTGACAGCAAATTGCCGTTCCAACCCATCGGCCGTTACTTCTCGCTGCCGGGGGATGACGCTGGCATTGTTGATGAGCACATGCAGCGCCCCATGCCGCGCCTGAAAGTCAGCCGCCGCCTGGCGGATGGAAGCCAGCGAAGCTAGGTCACACAGCAGCAGTTCTACATGGGGGTTGCCGGTGGATTGTTGGGCATTGCGCACGGCCGTGTCCCCCCGTTCCTTATCCCGACACAACATCACCACCGTCGCGCCCCGCTCCGCCAGCCCCACGGCCGTGGCATAGCCAATCCCCGTGTTCGCCCCCGTCACCAGACAAATTTTTCCGTTCATCGTTTTCCTTTTTGCATCTTTGCACTTTCACCTGCCTTCGGTACAATGTATCTTATCAATGAACACCATCCTGGCAATTTGAAAATTGAATAAAACAAACGGCCGTGCGGGAGAGTACCTTTCCGTAAATCGTAAACCGTTATCCGTAAACCGATTACGGATTACAGATTACGGATTACGGTTCATGGGTCACCGAAGGGGCAAACGGCGGAAAAGCAGTTAACGCGCTTCCCCGCTGCGAATCTCTCAGGTAAAAGGACCGGACGGTTGGGTGTATCTGAAAAATGCGTAATGGTACGCATACCGAAGGGGCAAACGGCAAGCGAAGCGCTTGCGGCCAAACTCTCAGGTTAATGACAGAGGACGCTGGCAAAACGCTGTTTTGCCTTGCGTCCTTTTTTATTTCCATCAATCAAGGAGTGAAAATCATGTCCAAAATCCCCGCAAACTGCCGTTTTTCCGATGATGATGAATGGGTGCGCGTCGAAGGCGATGAAGTGGTCATTGGCATCACCGACCACGCCCAGGATTCCCTGTCTGATATTGTTTATCTGCAACTGCCCGATGTTGGCGACAGCTTCGGCGCTGGCGACGCTTTTGGGGTGGTCGAGTCGGTCAAAGCGGCTGCCGACCTGCTCATGCCCATTGCCGGGGAGGTCACGGCCGTGAACACCCCCCTCATTGACACCCCCGAACTCGTCAACAGCGACCCCTACGGCGACGCCTGGATGATCCGCGTCCGCCCGGACAGCATGGCCGATGTAGATGGCCTGATGGACGCGGCCGCGTATGAGAAGTTCCTTGCCGAAAGAGAGTAAGCAGTAGGCAGTGAGCGGTGTGTCATTACTGCTCACTGCTCACCGCTCACCGCTTACTTTCCCCCAAACGGAGAAAACCCATGACAACCCACGAAATAATCGAAGCCGGTGAGAACGGCAGTACGGCCGTGCCCAACCACGACCTGCTCCGCCCCGCCGACCGTTTTGTCAAGCGTCACCTCGGCCCGCGCAGCAAAGAGGTGACGGAAATGCTGCACAGCCTGGGCCTGCAATCGCTGGATGAACTGGTAGACCAGGCCGTGCCCGCCAACATCCGCATGAAAGGGGAATTGAACCTGGAACGGCCGCGCAGTGAAACGGCCGTACTCGACGAACTACGCGCCCTGGCCGATCAAAACCAGGTCTTCCGCTCCTTCATCGGCATGGGCTACGCCGATACCATCACCCCACCCGTCATCCAGCGCAACATCCTGGAAAACCCCGGCTGGTACACCCAATACACCCCTTACCAGCCCGAAATTGCTCAGGGGCGGCTGGAAGCCCTGCTCAACTTCCAGACCATGATCACCGATCTCACCGGCATGGAAATCGCCAACGCTTCGTTGCTGGACGAAGGCACGGCCGCTGCCGAAGCGATGACCCTCTGCCAACGCGCCATGCCCCGCAGCAGCAAAGCTAACATCTTCTTTGTGTCTGAATTGTGCCACCCACAAACCATCGCCGTGGTGCAAACCCGCGCCGAGCCATTGGGCTATCACGTCATCGTCGGCGACCACACCAGCTACGACTTCAGCCAGCCTACCTTTGGCGTGCTGCTGCAATACCCGGCCACAACGGGTGACATCCTCGACTACGAACCGTTCATCCAGCAGGCGCATGAACACGGTGCATTGGCTGTCGTTGCGGCCGATTTGCTGGCGCTGGTGCTGCTACGGCCGCCGGGTGAAATGGGCGCGGATGTGGTCGTGGGCAACTCGCAGCGGTTTGGTGTGCCCATGGGTTACGGCGGCCCCCACGCTGCCTACATGGCTACCAAAGACGACCACAAACGCATCATGCCCGGCCGGCTGATCGGCGTCTCCATTGACGCCAATGGCAAACCCGGCTACCGGCTGGCGCTACAAACCCGCGAGCAGCACATCCGCCGCGAAAAAGCGACCAGCAACATCTGCACCGCCCAGGTTTTGCTGGCGGTCATGGCCTCCATGTACGCCGTTTATCACGGCCCCGATGGGTTGAAGCGCATCGCCCGGCGCGTGCGGTTAATGACCCAGGTGGTCGCCGCTGGTTTACGTGATTTGGGTTATGAACTAAACGCCGAACCTGTATTCGACACGCTCAAAGTAAGCGGTGGGCCATTGGGCCAGGTGCAAATCCGGGCGCGTGCCGAAGCCAATAAAGTCAACCTGCGTTACTTTGACGATGGGACCATCGGCATCACGCTGGATGAAGCCGTCCGCAGCGACGATTTGCTCACCCTGCTGGAAATCTTTGGCGCGATACCACAAGAGATTGACCTGGAAACAATGGCCGACGCTGTGACCATTGAACATGCAGCCGGTTTACAGCGCACCACTGATTTTCTGACGCACCCTACCTTCAACAGCTACTTCTCGGAAACGGAGATGCTTCGCTACATTCGCCGCCTGGAAAGCCGGGATTTGTCCCTCACCCACTCCATGATCCCGCTTGGCTCTTGCACCATGAAGCTACACGCCACAGCCGAAATGCTGCCCATCACCCTGCCGGAATTTGGCCGTCTGCACCCCTTTGCCCCACGCGAACAAACCAGAGGCTACCAGGAGCTATTCCGCCGCCTGGAAAGCTGGCTGAACGAGATCACCGGTTTTGACGCCTTCTCCTTGCAGCCCAACTCCGGCGCACAGGGGGAGTACACCGGGCTGCTGGTCATCCGCGCCTATCACCATGCCAATGGTGACACACACCGGAATGTCTGCCTCATCCCCAGTTCGGCGCATGGCACCAATCCGGCCAGCGCGGCTCTAGCGGGCATGGAAGTGGTGGTGGTGCAGTGCGATGAGGACGGCAACATTGATGTGGCCGACCTGCACGCCAAAGCGGAAAAACACAGCGCCAATCTGGCCGCACTGATGGTGACGTACCCGTCCATGCACGGCGTTTT
>CAYXUZ010000099.1:0-12713 GCA_964467705.1 uncultured Ardenticatenaceae bacterium
GATTTAGACCCGCAGTTTGACCGGATGGTGGTGCTGTTTAATGCCAACGATGAAGCGCAGACGTTCACGATAGATGAATTGGCGGGGGCGGAGATGGCGTTGCATCCGGTGTTGGCAGCCAGCAGCGACGGCCGTTACACAGAAATGTCATACGATGCGGCCTCTGGTGCGTTTGCCGTGCCGGGGCGCAGTACGGCCGTGTTTGTGCTGCCAGAAGTAGCGGAGGAGACGGTTGCTGCATCTGAGGAGGTGGTGGCGGAGGAAACGGCCGTGACGGAAACCGCGGAGGTGGAAACGGAAACGGCCGTAACGCCAGAGCCGCTACCAACGGCTGCACCAGCCCCGGCTGTTGAAAGTGAAACGGGTCTGCCATCCTGGTTGGCTGTTGCCGGCATTGGCGGGATTGTGGTGCTCGTTTTGGCCTGGTACGGCCGTCGGCGCAGTCAAAAACAATCGTAACTATCCACCGCAAAGAGCGCAAAGAACGCGAAGCCTTCTCTTTATCTTTGCGCCCTCCGCGTCCTTTGCGGTTTAAATTTATCAAAATGGAGGAATAAATCATGTTTTCAGCAGAAGCAATCACGCAGGCATTTTCTATCTGGTTAGGGGCGGCGGCTGTTGGGCTGGCCTTTGCCCTACTTGTGGCTTTGGTCAGCCCGCGCACCACCCAGGCTGCCGGGGAACACGACACACATGAAGCGCATGGACATGCCGACCACGCCCATGACGAGGGACATCATTAACCTTGACGCTCAAGTTGCATTTGTTATAATCCCGCTCGCTATGTTCCTCAGTAGCTCAATGGCAGAGCATGCGGCTGTTAACCGCAGGGTTGTTGGTTCGAGTCCAACCTGAGGAGTATGTGAACGGCAGGCAAAAGTCTGCCGTTTTTTTTTGCTATACTGGCAGCAGGTAAAATCTGCATCATCGGTGCAATCTGTGGCTGAAAAGGAGTGAATTGAGATGAGTCGCAAACCGGTTGCTTTAATTATTTTAGATGGGTGGGGAATTCGGGAACGGGAGCATGGGAACGCCGTTGTGCAGGCGAAAACGCCCAATTTTGACCGCTGGCTACGCAACCATGAACGGGCAGTGCTGGATGCGTCGGGTGAAGCGGTGGGGCTGCCAGATGGACAAATGGGCAATTCCGAAGTGGGGCATTTGAACCTGGGGGCGGGACGCATTGTGTATCAAGACCTCACGCGCATCAATCTCGCCATTCGCAATGGCACATTTTTTGAAATCCCTACCCTGGTGAATGCCATTCAACAGGTGAAAGCCAGAGGCGGCAAACTACATCTGATTGGCCTTTTGGGTGAGGGTGGCGTCCACAGCCATGACAGCCATTTGTATGCCTTGATTAAACGGGCCAATCAATCAGGCGTGGAGCCGGTGCTGCATCTGATTACCGACGGCCGTGACACCCCTCCCAACAGCGCCATCGAATTTGCCGCCAAATTGGACGCTTTCCTACAAATACATCCCGGCGTAGTCGCTTCCGTGTGTGGCCGTTATTACACAATGGACCGCGACAAACGCTGGCCGCGTGTGCAAAAGGGATATGACGACATCGCCTTGCATCGTGGCGAAGAGGGGGCAACGGCCGTGTCCGTACAAGCTGCCCTGCAAGCCTCCTACGACAATGGCATCACCGACGAATTTGTCCTGCCCGTGGCCATTGATGTGGGCGACAGGAATGTCAAGGTTGAGCCGGGCGACTGTCTTATCTTCACCAACTTCCGCGCCGACCGGATGCGCCAGATCGTCACCGCCTTCCTCTTCCCCGATTTTAACGGTTTCCCCCACGCCTACATCCCCGATCTACACATCCTCACTATGACATCCTACGAAGACACCTTTAACGTAGATGTAATCTTTCCCGAACAGGAAATCACCAACCCGCTGGCCGAAGTGTTAAGCAAAGCCGGTCGCCAGCAGTTTCATGCTGCCGAAACCGAAAAGTACGCTCATGTCACCTACTTCTTTAACGGTGGCCTGGAAACCCCCTTCCCCGGCGAAGAGCGTCATCTGGAACCGTCGCCCAAAGTGCCCACCTATGATTTGCAGCCGGAGATGAGCGCCTATCCATTGGCTACGGCCGTGCTCAACCGCCTCCACACCCACGACGACGACTTCATCCTGGTCAACTTTGCCAACCCGGACATGGTCGGGCATACGGGCGTCCTGGCGGCGGCCATCAAAGCGGTGGAAGCGGTGGACGAATGTGCCGGCAAGCTGGTGGACGCCATCGTTGCCAAAGGAGGTGTGGCCCTGGTCACGGCCGACCACGGCAACTGCGAAATCATGATCAATGAACAAACCGGCGGCCCGCACACCTACCACACCACCC
This sequence comes from uncultured Ardenticatenaceae bacterium, assembly GCA_964467705.1. Classification (GTDB taxonomy): domain Bacteria; phylum Chloroflexota; class Anaerolineae; order Promineifilales; family Promineifilaceae; genus CAADGU01. Next base: position 2,351 of record CAYXUZ010000099.1, read on the forward strand.
AGCCCGTCCACTTTTTTGCCATTGGCGCAGAGAACTACTGGCTACGGCCGCGCGGCATTCTGGCCGATGTCGCCCCGACCGTGTTGGCATTGCTGGGCATTGCTCAACCCGAAGAGATGACCGGGCGGAGTCTGATTGAGTAAACCAGAAGAGACATACGATTTCTCATAGAAATCGTATGTCTACAACGCGCTATGAAAAACGGAAACGCCATTCACATCTTTATCGAAGACGCCATCGCCTTGTTAGGGCAAATTGAGGTGGTGGAGTATTATGCTGAAGAGCTGCCTTGCCCAATTGATGAGCAAATACACGGTGTGGTGTCCCGCTTCACGGCCGTCACCGCCCCCGAACGCACCCAATTTCAGGAGAGTCTGGCCCCCGAACACCGCTCCCTCTTTGGCATCTACGGCCATCGCGCCGCCACCGTCGCCGCCCGCCGCGAAGACCCGGACTGGTTGCGCAGCGGCCTTACCGGCTTCGCCATCGCCAACTACACCATCCCCGAAAAACGCAAAGTGGAAGTGGGCATGGCTGTGTACCTGCACGTTGCCCAAAAGTTGGGATTGAACCCGGTAGATTTGTTTGAGGAAACGGCCGTCTACGCCGCCCCCGCCATTGCCACCGAACTGTTAGCCTTCGGCCGTCGCTCCGATGTCACCTTGAGCAAATTTGGCTGGCAAGAACTCAAAACCCGCGATGGGGTCAAGTACAAATTCAATTATGGCTAGATGACAGCCCAACGCATCAATCTCTTTGGTGGTTTTCGGGCTGAACCCCCGCTCACCTTTTCTGGCCGGCAGGCACAGCGATTGCTGGTGTATCTGCTGCTGCACCCCGGCCAGCCACACGGCCGTGACCAACTCGCCACCCACCTCTGGCCCGATACCCCGCCCGACCGGGGGCGCCGCGCCCTCTCCGACGCCCTCTACCGCTTGCGCCAGGCCATCCCCACGCACTGGCTGGATGCCCAGGCTGAGACTATTACCCTGCCCCCCCCGCCCGACTTATGGGTAGATGTGTGGGAGTTTGACCGATTAGCCAGTAGTGAACCGGCCAAAGCTGCTGGTTTTTACCAGGGCGACCTGTCACCGGAGATTGAAGACGAATGGATTTGGGGGAAACGCGAATGGCTGCGGGAACGGATGACGGCCGTTCTTCTCTCCCTGGCCGAAGCTGCTGAAAATGCCCAACAGTACGAAGAAGCCGCCGGGCATTACGGCCGTCTGGCAGCCCTGGACGAACTCAACGAAGCTGCCCAACGGGGCCTCATGCGTTGCCACGCCGCGCGGGGCCGCCTGGATGAGGCCCTGGCCGTTTACCAGACCTTCCAACAATTGCTGGCGGCCGAACTCAACGTGGCCCCCGCTACCGCCACCCAACAACTCGCCCGGCAGCTACAGGCCGAATGGGAATTGCAGCAGCAAACGGCCGTTGGCCTCACCACCACACCCTTTGTTGGCCGGGCAATGGAGCGTACTCACCTGCTGGCCCGGTTGGATGAAGCCCGCGCCGGGCGCGGCGGCCTGGTTGTCCTCCTGGGCGAAGCCGGTATGGGCAAAAGCCGCCTGCTAGAATCACTGGCCCAGTCCGCCGACTGGCGCGGCTGGCAGGTCGGCTGGGGGCGCGGTGAACAATTTGTCCTGCCCGCCCCCTACGTGCCGCTGGCGGAGGCGCTCACGGCTGTGCTGCCCCGCCCCCGCCTGCAACAATTGGCCCGCCTGCTCCCTCCCTGGCCGCTGACCCTGGCCGACCAGATTGTGCCCGCCATTGGCCGCGAACTGACCCTGGCCCCGCTACCCCCCGAATCCAGCCCCCGCGACCAGCAGCTACCCGTTGCCCTGCGTCTGCTGCTGGACGGCCTGCAACAAATCGCCCCCCACCTGCTTATTTTGGACGATGTGCAGTGGGCCGTGTGGCCCCTGCTCACCCACCTGCAACCGGCATTGGCCGAAATATCTGTGCTGGTTGTGGTCAGTGGTCGCCTGGGAGAGCTGCGCCAGCAAACGGCCGTGTGGGAGACCCTGAGTGCCTGGGAGCAAAAAGGGGCGGCTGTGTTGCGGCTGGCCGGTTTAGAGCCGCAGGCATTAGCCGAGATGGCCCGCGCTTTAGGCCGGGGTACCTTGAGCACTGCGGAATTAGCCCGGCTGCACCAGGCCAGCGGCGGCAACCCGCTGCTGGCGCAAAACCTGTTGGAACTGGACGACCCCACCGCTCAACCGGAACTGCTGGCCTTGCAGCGGCGGCGATTGGCGCAATTGTCAGACGCCCATTTACTGGTCTTGCAGGCGGCGGCCGTGTTGGGGCTGCACTTTGACTATGAGTTATGGGAAGCTGTGATCACCGCCATCCCCACCGCCGAACTGCCCACGCTGGCCGGGGAATTGGAAGAGCGCCGCCTGCTCATTTTGCAAAAAGATGGCTACCGGTTTAGCCATGACACCCTGCGTGCTTCTGTCTATCTGGACACCCCAGACGAGCGGCGGCGGCAGTTACACGGCCGTGCCCTTACCGCCTATGCTCAGCGCCGCCCGGAAGCCATCCTTTCCCTGCTCTACCATGCGCAGGAAGCAGGAGATGGCACGGCCGTTGCCCGCTATGCCCTGTTAGCCGGCGAAGAGAGCCTCAAGCGGTTTGCCAACCAGGCCGCCCGCCAACAGTTTACCCAGGCGTTGGCCGCCCTGCCGCCCCAAGACTGGCCGAACCGTTACGCTGCCTTGTTGGGGCGGGTGCGCGCCATCGGTTCCATGGGCGACCGCGAGGCTCAGGCGGCTGATTTAGCCCTGCTGCATAACCTGGCCGAACAATCGGGTGATCAAAAGAAACTGGCGTATACCCTGGCTTTGCAGGCTAAATTCCATTGGCAGCTATCCGACTTTGCCCAGGCGCGTCAGACAATCGCGGCCGGCTTACAGCTATCGCCAGAGCCGGATGCCCAGGCTATCTTGCTGGAAACGCTGGGCCAGGTGGAACGCGACCAGGGCCATTACCAGGCCGCCCGCGACAACTTTGCTCAGGCCGGGCAGTTGTATGCGCAATTGGGCAACACCGCCGGCGTGGGCAATAACTATGTCATGGCCGGGATTGTGGCCCAGCGGCTCAACGATTTCCCGCAGGCCATTACCCTGTTTCACCAGGCTTTGACCACCAGCCGTGAATTGGGCAGCCGTGCCCTGGAGTCGTTAGCGTTAGGTAATCTGGTGACAGTGCATTGGGGGTTGGGGGATTATCAGCAGGCGATTGCCTACGGGCGGCAGGCATTGGCGTTGAATCGGGAAGTGGGTGAGTTGTGGGCGCAGGCCAGTAACCTGGGCAATCTGGGCGCTCTGCTGGCAATGACCGGTGATTTTGCCGCAGCCATAGAGCATATGCACCAGGCGTTGGCCATTCTGCGCATCACCCGCGACAGGCAGTCGCTGGCGATCAATTTGAGCAATCTGGCGAATCTCTATATGGACTCAGGCCAGACCGGGCAGGCTATCCCGCTGTTCACAGAGGCGCTTGATCTGAACCGGCAAATGGGGCGCAAACGGAGCGAAGGGTACGCGCTGCACGGCCGTGGTGTCACCTATTACCAGGAGGGGCGTTATGCCGAAGCGGTGGCGGATTTGCAAACGGCCGTGCAAATCCGCGCCGAATTAGGCGAAGAGAGCAACCTCTGTTTTACCCAGGCTGACCTGGCGCTCGCGTTGCTGGCCCAAGGGCAGATTGCTGCCGCTGACGATGAGATGCAGGCGGTGCTAGCGTTACTCTCGCCCAAGACCACGCCGGACGCCCGGCAGCAGGTTCATTTTGCGGCGTACCACACGTTCCTGGTGCAAGATCAGGAATCAACCGCGTTGCGTCATCTGGCGCTGGCAGAGCAGGTGCTGTGGGAAACGGCCAATGCGCTGCCGGAAACGCAACGGCCGTCGTTCCTGCAATTAAACCCGCGCAACCAGGTGGTGCTGACGGCCGTCAGCCGCCACACCCGCACCACGCAAACCCAACTCGTCAAAGCCGACACCCCCTCTGGCCGCCGCCTGACCGCTGCTGATTACACGGCCGTGACCTGGACGCTCTACACCGTCGCCGACGAACTGGCCGCCTCGCCCGCAGCCCGCCGCCAACAAGTTATCCAACGCCTGCTGCAAGAAGCCGCCGCCCAGGGCGCAGCCCCCACCGACGATGACCTTGCCCAGGCCCTGAACGTCAGCCGCCGGACTGTGTTACGGGATAGGCAGGCGTTGGTTGGCCGTGAATTGTAATCCGTAACCCGTGAATCGTAATCCGTGAGTCGGAAGTCGGACTTCGGTTTACGGATTACGTTTTGTCACACCACTCCCCCCAATCACCCCTCTATTCGACACCTCCACGATAGCCGCCGGGTAAGCTGGCGGCATGGATCAAAGCAGCCCCCCACCAGGCCACCTGTTTGTCATTCGCATTTGGGCACAGGAGATTGAGAACGGCCGTACCGAATGGCGCGGCCGTGTGCAATATGTGCCAACGGGTGAAGTCCACTACTTCCGCGAATGGCCGCACATGCTGGCAATTGTGCAGCGCATGTTGCCGGGTGAGGGGGATTCGGTAAGCGGTGATCGGTAATCAGTATGGTGTCATGTACCACGTGTCATGTGTCATGCATCACCTGACACCCGACACATGACACCTGACACCTATATATGGAGGTAAACATGAATCGAAAAGTATTAAGCATTATAGGGATTGGTTTGGTTTGTCTGGCTCTAGTGGTAATGAGTGACGGACGGCGGTTGCTGGCGGAGTGGAACGGCGGAAACGCCGTTCCTGGACTGATCAGCTACCAGGGTTTTCTGGCCGATAGTAACGGCGATCCGGTGGCCGATGGCAGCTACCCCATGGATTTCGCTATTTACGATACCAGCAGCGGCGGGTCGGCAGTTTGGGCGGAAAGCCACGGCAGCGTGGCCGTCAGCGGCGGCTTTTTTGCGGTCATGTTGGGCAGTGGCAGTTGTACCAGCGGCTGCCCGCTCAATGTTGCCACATTCTCTGGGCCGTCTCGTTACTTGCAGGTCAGCGCCGATACCGGCAGCGGCATGACCACGTTCCCGCGCCAGCAGTTAGCTTCTGCCCCCTATGCGCTGCAATCAGAGCAGGCGCAGGTGGCCCCCTGGTCTGGCCTGACCGGTGTACCTGCCGGTTTTGCCGACGGCATAGACGATGTCGGCGGTGTGGCGTATGAACATGTGATCACGGTGGCGACGGCCGGTGGTGATTACACCTCGGTGGTGGCAGCATTAGCCAGCATCAGTGACAACTCATCCACCAACCGTTATCTGGTACAGGTGATGCCCGGTGTGTACACGGAAACCGACCTGGTGGAAGTGAAAGAGTATGTACATCTGCGTGGTTCGGGGCCAAATGTGACGGCCGTCACTTCGGCGCGCACGGGGGGTACACCGGGCAATGGTTCGGCGACGGTGGATTTGCTGGACAACGGCCGTATTTCCAACCTGACCATCCGCAATACCGGAACCGGCGTATATGGCATCGCCCTCTACAGCGCCGAGACCACACGGACGGCCGTCGTGGACAATGTGGTCGCCGAAGCCATTGGTGTGGGTGGCACCGGCCATTACGCCGCCTTCTGGAATGACGCCGAGGCGGTTATTCGCAACAGTACGCTGTTTGCCGGTGGGGCGACGGGGTTTGGCACCGGGGTCAACGCCGCCTTTGGCAGTGTCAACATCGCTGCCGGTTTTCCCCAGGCGCTCATCGAAAACAGCATCCTCATGGGTGGTTCGGCCAGCAACCTGGAAAATTGCAACGACAATACGGGCACGGGCTATGGGATGCAACTCAGCAACTCCACACCCCTGGTGCGCACCAGCTACATCTGCGGCGGGCATCGCGGCATAGCCCTCTACACCAATGGCAACCCGCAAATCCAAAACAGTAGCGTGAAAGTCAGTTCCACCGGCAGCGCCTTCTTGTTTGAGATTTCCGCGTCGGGCAGCATTTCGGTGGCCAACAGTGGCGTCAGCTATGTGGGTAATAAGTTCACGGGCGCGGGCACCGGACTGCGCTGTGTCCACAATTACAACCTGGGTTCCTGGGCGGCCTTGAGCAATGGCACAACTTCAGGTACCGCTTGCAATTAAAGGTTTGTAGTAGGCGATTTATCGCCATTTGACGGCACTAAAGTGCCTACTACAAACATTTACAAAAGAGGCGACATGAAATACGTAAATAAGAAGTGGCTGGTGGTGCTGGTGCTGCTCACGGCCGTGCTGCTCACTGTTGGTCTGGTCTTTGCCGGGGGCGACATGCTCCCCCGCAGCCTGGTTAGCAGCGGCGGCGGGCTGGTCAGCCAGAGTGGGTACACCCTGCACAGCGCCATCGGCCAACCGGCGGTGGGGGCAGTTCAAAACGAGGCCACGTTGTGCAGCGGCTACCTCTGTGGCGCAGAAGCCCCGCCCGTGACCGGCGGCAGCTACTACATCTATCTACCAGCTGTGATTCGCTAATTAACGATGCCTGTCATTCCGAGTGTAGTCTTCGGAACGAGGAATCCCACGCCTGTTCTTACTGCGAGAGATTCCTCGTCGAAGACTCCTCGGAATGACAGTTCAATTGCGTAAGTTTGTTTAGGAGAAAGATCATGAAAACAAAACACCTGTTGTTTTTGTTTGTATCCTTGCTGTTGTTGCTGGCGTTGGTGGGGTGGCGGCACACGGCCGTCAGCGCCGACACCGCCCCTAACCCCAAACCACCCCTGGACGAATCGCTGCTGGAGATGGCCCAGACGATGGGCACAGTTCCGGTTATTGTTGGCGTGGACGTACCCGGATTCGCCCCGGAAGCGGCCGATGAAGCCTCCCAAATGGCCGACATTCGCCAGGCGCAAACGGCCGTACTCGATTCCTTAACCGGCCACACCATCCACAACGTCAAACAATTCCCCTACATCCCCTACATGGCGCTGTGGGTAGACGAAGCCGGGCTGCTGGCGTTGCGGAATGACACGGCCGTCACCACCATCTATGAAGACCGGCTATACGCCCCGGCCACCGGCGACAGTACCCCCATCATCCGCTCCGACAGCGCCAACAGCATTGGCTACGGCGGCCAGGGGCGCACGGTGGCCGTGCTGGACACCGGTCTCAACCGAACCCACCCCGACTTGAGCGGCAAAGTAGTCTCCGAGGCGTGTTATTCCACCTTTAACCCCCTGGCCATGGCTACCAGCCTGTGCCCCAATGGCAACAATAGTCAGACCGGAACCGGCGCGTCAAACCCGCCGCCCAACTATGTGACCGGCTTTGATCATGGTACCCATGTGGCCGGGATTGTGGCCGGGGTGGCGCCCCAGGCCACCCTCATTGGCGTCCAGGTCTTCACACGCTTTACCGACCTGAACGGGTCACCGCCAGGGCCATTTACTCCTTGCGCCAACGGCGGACGGCCGTCGCCCTGCACCTACTCCTACGCCTCCGACCAGATATTGGGCTTGCAGCGCGTCTATGCCCTGCGCAACAGCTACAGCATCGCCGCCGTGAACATGAGCCTGGGCAGTGGTTCCTACACCAGCAACTGTGACAATCTCGACGCCGCCCTCACCACCACTATCCTCAGCCTGCGCACGGCCGGGATCACCACCGTCATCTCGGCTGGCAATAACAGCTATCGCAGCAGTATTGGCGCACCGGCCTGCATCTCCTATGCTGTTAGTGTGGGCGGCACCACCTCCACGCCAGGGCCGGCGACGCCAGACCTGGTGGGCAGTTACTCCAACGCCGCCAGCATTATGACGTTATGGGCGCCCGGTGGCTGGATTCATGCGGCCGTGCCCACCTGGGCTACCAGTTGTGGGCCGGGTGTCTCGCCCACCAATAACCGCTGTTACAAACAGGGCACGTCTATGGCTGCACCCCATGTGGCCGGGGCTTTGGCCGTGATGCGTTCGGCCGTGCCGGGCGCTACCGTTACCCAGATGATCAGCGCCCTTACCAGCACCGGGCCATCCATTACCGACCAGAGGTCGGGTGGTTTTGTGACCAAACGGCGGCTGGATGTATATGCCGCTACCTGCCAGTTGGCGGGGTGCGACCAGGATGATTTCCGCACCCTGACGCTGAACCAGAGTTTGAACGGCTCATTGGGCGTCGGCAATGATTACACCGACGTTTATTATTTCAATGGCACGGCCAACCAGCGGCTGCGCATCAGCATGAACCGGCTGTCCGGTACGCTCGACCCGTACCTGATACTGGTGGACCCCGGCGGCAATCTGGTAGCGGTGAACAATGATGGCGGTGCAGGCACGAATGCGCTGGTTGACCCGGTGATATTGCCGGTGAACGGCCGTTACACCATCTATGCCCTGCGCGCCAACACCGGCTCCGGTACTTACCAGATACAGGTGGCGCAGGGCACGTTTGGGGCCAACCCTCTGCCGACATTGCTGAGCATGAACCGCACCTCGGCCACCGTCAACAGCCCCGCCGGTTTTTGGGTGGGCTTAAGTGGCAATAACTTCTCTTCTAATTCCATCGTGCGTTGGAATGGGCAGAACCGGCCCACCTCGTATTACAGCAGCACCTTCATCTGGGGCTGGGTAAATGCCAGCGATACCAATGTGTTGGGCAATTACACCATCACCGTCTACACCCCCACACCCGGCGGTGGCACCTCGTTTGGGCAAAACTTCCAGATCACCTCAGACCCGTTGGGTGTCAGTGAGATGTTGGCCCCGCTGCCGGACAGCAGCGTACCCGTGGGTGTGCAGCAAACCTTTGCCATTAGCTGGACGCACCCCATAAGCTCCTGGCGGGTGATGCAAAACATTGACATTCGCCTGAAAGACGTGACCGACCAGACCGCCTTCTGGATTCGTTTCACCGAAGGCAGCCCCACCAGCACCATTGGTCTGTTGAACAACAGCGGCGAACATATCGCCAGCAGCCCATTGGTCAGCGGGCAATACGGGCAGCCGGAAGAGATCGAAGTGCCGGATATGGTGACGATGCACATGGCCGATACCATCTTCTTTGGCTCTGGGCGCACGGTGATTATCAGTCCGACGGTGACGTTTGGCAGCCTGGCCCCCGGCCGTTACATGGTGGAGTTTACGGTGAACAATGATGAAGGGGAGGTGCAGGATGCGGACGTGGTGGGCGCGTTTTATGTGCTGCCGCCGGGCTGTGACACGGCGCTGACGGGGGTGCAGGTGAACGGGCCAGACACAGGTACGGTGAACGGTAGTTACCAGTTCACGGCCGTCATCACCCCCACCGCGCTCTCTGATGTCAGCTATGTCTGGTCGCCGGAGCCGGTGAGTGGGCAGGGCACGGCCGTTGCCACTTTCAACTGGGCACAGCCGGGGATGCAGCCGGTGAACGTCGTCGCCCACCATTGCAGCGGGTTCCTGGCCGATGTAGCCACCATGGGCATTCGCACCACCGTCGCCCCTGACCTGGAAATTAGCAAGACGGCCCCGGCGACGGCCGTAGCCGGCGACCCCATCACCTACACCCTGACCATCACCAACCGGGGTGGCACAGACGCCACCGGGCTGAGCATTACGGACACGCTGCCGCCCGGCGCGACCTACGTCTCCGGCGGCAGTTACAACGGCAGCCAGGTGAGTTGGAACATCCCCACCCTGCCGGGGTACGCCTTTGCCTCGGAGGTTATCGCCGTGGTGACGGCCAACGAGACGATTAGCAACAGCGTCTACAGCGTGACGGCGGCGGGTGGCTACAGTGCGGTGGGGCAGGAAACGGCCGTGACCCGCATCGTAGACGCCCAGGTGAGACTGACGCCGCTGTTGACGCACACGCTGCATTACGCGGGCAGCCAGAGTACCGACATCACCGTGCCCTATGGCTCAGTTTTTGCCGAAACGATGCTGGCCTACGATGAGTTGATGATGCCGCCTTATCCGGCCTCGTCCGGTTATGCCGGGCGCGCTTTCCGCTTGAGCGCCTACCAGCAGAACCAACTGATGCCGGAGCTATCGCTGGCGGAAACGGCCGTGATCACCCTCACTTATTCGCAGACGGCCGTAGCCGGGCTGGATGAAAACCTGCTGACGTTGCATTATTGGGACGGGTCTGGCTGGTCACGGGACGGCGTGATGTGCCACCGGGATACGCAGGCCAATTGGGTAAGCTGCCATGTGCCGCGCCCGCCGATGACGGCCTATGCGCTGCTGGAGGGGCGCTCCACCATCTACCTGCCGTTCATCACCAATGGCGCGGCCCCGCCGCCTGCGCTCTCGGCGACCATCACCGGCATCAGCCAGGTGGGCGACTATGTGGATAAGATGCGGAAGGTGACCGGCCCGGATCGCCCGCTGTTCATGGTGCTCCAGGCCTTCGCGTGGGAGAAGCTGGTGCAG
>CAYXUZ010000099.1:12723-22713 GCA_964467705.1 uncultured Ardenticatenaceae bacterium
CACGCCGGACATCATGCACATGCACGTCCACTTCTTCTTTAACACCGTGCCACCGGAGCAGGCGGGTGTGCCCGGCAGCGGCCCCTGGTATGTGTATGGCGGCGGCAGCCCCTTCACCGGCTATGGGCTGGCCGACCGGCCACCGGCGGCGACGCAGCTTTGTGTGCTGGTCGCCAACCATGATCACACCGTTATCCTGGGCAGCGGCAACTGTATGAATATGCCGTAGCCAGCAAAGACCTGACAGGTCTCCAAAGACCTGTCAGGTCTAAACGCAATACCTCGTCAAAAAAGACTACCACACGGGGGGATAAGTATCCTGCGGTTTAGAGGCGTCCCTGGTCCTTTAGCCACTTCAGCCCTTCGCGGGCGCTGAGGGGGGCCAGCGGGGTTGCGGCAATGAAGGCCACCACTGCCCCGGCGTCCGTTTTGGAATATTCGCGCAGCGCCCAGCCAATTGCTTTCTGAATGAAAAACTCGTCCGAGTCCAGGTTTTCCCGGATCAGGCTAAAAAGCAGGTCGGCATCGGTTTGAGCCTTGTACGGCAATTGGAAGAGCAAAGTGGTGCGGCGCAGCCAGAAATTATCGCTGATACGCCAGGCGGCTACGGCCGTATCCCGCACCTGGGGATACCGCCGAAAATGGTCTGCCACGCTGTGCCCCGCGATGAGATCCACCGTATCCCACCACGATTTGTTCACAATCAGATATTCCAGCACCGCCACAAATTCCGGCGGCTGCTTCTTGATCAGCCGGTCTAAAATGGTGAGGGCGCTGTATTGGTATTCCCGCTCCGGCAGCGCCCACAGTTCGCGCAAAACGGCCTCCAGATCGCCGGGCTGCGGCAGGCCATTGGCGGCAATGAATTCTTTCAAGAGCGCCCGGCGTGCCGGGGTTTTGATGCCTAAAAAAGGGAACTGGTCACGCATGTATCTGGACATGGGGGCGGCGTCCGCCGGATTGGCGTGCTGCGCCAGCAGTGATTGTAGGGTTAGTACATAGGTAGACATGGGCGCAATTGTGGCCGAAAAGGGCTGATCTGGCGACAAACCAGCGGGGATATGCTTCCGGTTCGTGGAGCAGCCGGTTGCATCCATGAACCTGGTGCAGGGTTGGCTCTGCCGTTCACCCGGTCAGGTTTAAGGGTGCAGCGCCCCATCAAAAAAAGCGATCACGCGGCGGGGGTATTCTTCCGGTTCGTGGAGCAGGCCAGCCGCATGTCTGGCGTGGGGCAGTTCCCATAAAATGCCTGACTTTGAGGCGGCGGCGCAAAACCGGCGGTTGATCTCAATTTCACGCGGGCCGCAGGCGATGAACAAGATGGGGCGGGGGGCGATGTGGCCGATCACGGCCGTGACCGGCGTGGGGTGTTGGCCGCAGAAGAAGTTGAACACCCATTGGTCAAACAGGGCCAGCGGGTAGACGATTTTGTGGCGCAGGCGGTGGAGTGTACGGCCGTGCTCCTCGACGGGCAACGACCGGAGCCGATCTTGAATATCGGCCGGGCCAAGTCCTTCCAGCACCAGGGCGCGGATGGCCTGACTCTGCAATGCGCCGCGCCAGGCGGCCTGTGCCCCCAGCGACACTCCCAGGATGCCAATTTTGGCGGCGTCAATATCGCCTCGAGCGCGCAGATAGTCCACTGCCGCCGCCACATCCTGCGCTTCCAAGACGCCATAGGTAGCGGTGTTGCCCTGGCTACGGCCGTGAGCGCGCAAATCGAGCAGCAAGATGCTGTAACCGGCCTCTCGCAAAAATTCGGCGTGCCCTTGCATCAATAGCCCAGAGCCACCCAGAGCATGTACCAGCACGATGGCGGCGCGATTAGTCCCCGGCAGATACCAGGCATATAGCTGCAAACCATCTGGTGATGTGAACCGCACATTCTCCGCGTTGGCAAATAGCGACTCGCGCCGCGGCCAATAATGCAAACGGCGCGGGTGGGCAAAGGTGAAGGCGTTCCAGGCCAGATAGGTCAGGTAAAAAAGAGGCAGCCCCCATAACCAATGGATGGGCGAAGCACAGACGCGGGTGAGGGCAAATAGGGAACCGGTGGCTAATACCAGCAGGATGGTCAGATTGCGAATATAACGCCAACGGGGCCAGGTGGTCATACTGTCAAACCTTAAGACCTGGCAGGTCTCCAAAGACCTGTCAAGTCTGGGCGTTACGCATACAAAACGACGATAAACCGTTTGGGGCCATGAACACCAACGGCCATCGTTTGCTCAATGTCGGCCGTTTTGCTGGGGCCGCTGATGAAGTTGAGGTTGGCCGGTAGCTGCCGGTTGAAAGCGGCCGCCCAGGTGAACAGGTCGGTGGTGAGCACGGCCGTTGGCACTAATGCGATATGCACGGGCGGCAGCAGGGAAACCAGGCGGCTTTTGCCCGGCCCACTGGTGACGATAATCGTGCCGGTTTCGGCCAGGGCAGCGTCGGCGCTGGTCAGCCCGGCGTCGGCGGTGGCGCAGAAGTCGCGTAGCGCCTGGTTTTCCTGGCCCGCCTGATGATAGGTGATGTGGGGCAGGCGAGGAAGATTGTGCAACGGCCGTTCGTCATTAAACACCACTTTCTCCGCTTCTACCTGCCGCAAGAGTTGGTTGGTCAACTCGTAGGCAGCCGCCAGACTATCTGTCTGGTGTACTTCGCCTTTTACGGCCGTGAGCGCCTGGGCAAATCGTTCAACCAGATCGGAGAAATCCCGCCGCGACTGCCAGGGTGGGGGCATCGGTTCATCTCGTTTCACCCGTTTCAATCGTCCTAAAATTTCGTCGCGTGCGTTCATTGTTCGTAATGCGTGAGCCGTAGTCCGTGAGCCGTAAACGGATTACGGCTCACGGACTACGGGTTACGATTTAGTCTAAATCTCCATCCGCCCACATGTTGCGGAACGGTTTGGGTGCTAACGTGGGCAGGGCACGGCCGTCGCCCACATTCACAGGTAATTTCAAGCCATTGTCGTGTTGGAACGGCCGTTGGCCCAGTCGTCCCAATTTCGCAAAAAAGTTCATCCGCCCTTCGCTGCCCAGCACAAAGGCGGCGAACTCCTCCGTTTTCCGTTCGCGCCAGGGCAGCAGGTGGGCGGCCACCTCATCCTGGCGCAGGTGCAGCAGCATCCGGGGGATATCAATACGGGCCGGGCAGGCATCTTTGCACGCGCCACAGAGCGTGCTGGCCTGCGGCAGGGCGGCGTACTCTTCCAGACCAAAGAGCAGCGGCGTCACCACCGCGCCAATCGGCCCGCTGTACGGGCTGCCATAGGCGTGGCCGCCCGCTTTTTTGTACACCGGGCAAACGTTCAGACAGGCGCCACACCGGATACATTGCAAGATTTCTTCATAAGGGGTGCCAACTTGTTGGCTACGGCCGTTGTCCAGCAAAATGATATGTACTTCTTCCGGCCCGTCCGGGTCGCCGGAACGGCGGGGGCCGGTGATGGCGGTGGTGTAGATGGACATGGGCTGCCCAGTGGCGCTGCGGGCCAGCAAGGCCAGCCAGACGGCAGCAGTGTCCCAATCGGGGCAGATTTTCTCGATGCCCATGATGGCGATGTGGATGGGTGGGGCGGAGGTGACGAGACGGCCGTTGCCCTCATTTGTCACCAGCACCAGCGTGCCCGTCTCGGCGATACCCATGTTGCCGCCGCTGATGCCCATGCCTGCGGCCAGGAATTGGGTGCGCAGCAATCGCCGCGCTTCGGCGGTGAGGCCATCAATATCATCGGCGGATAACGGCCGTCCGACCTCTTTGCTGAACAGTTCCGCCACCTGATGGCGCGTCTTGTGGATGGCCGGGCCGATGATGTGTGAGGGTGGCTCCCCGGCCAACTGGATGATCCATTCGCCTAAGTCTGTTTCCACCGGGGCAATGCCATTAGCCTCCAAAGCCTCGTTCAGGCGGATTTCTTCGGAGGCCATAGATTTGCTCTTTGTCACCAGTTTTACGCCGCGCTGCCGGGCGATGTTTACCACGATGTCTACGGCATCTTGCCCGGTTTTGGCCCAATGTACTAGCGTTCCGGCAGCGGTAGCCCGCTGCTCAAATAGCTCCAGATAATGGGCCAGATTGGCCAATGTTGCCGAACGAATGGCTTTGAAGTGGTCACGGAGAGTGTCTGCATCGGGGAGTTCGGCCAGGGCGGTAGCACGGCCGTTGACAAACTTATTAGTGGCTCCTTCCAGCGCCCCTTGCAGGTGAATGTCAGCAATGGCTACAGTGGCGCTGTGCCGGAATTGGGAGATGGTGGCTGATGATGTGGTAGACATTTGCCCTGCCTGTTGACCAGTTTATTTGGGCAATTGTAATGGGGGACAGCGTAATTACAAAATAAACCAGCGTCAGGTGTGAACACCTGTGGATGCTGTCGCTTGCCTAGAACAGATGTGGTAAAATTATGTCCTGTTCAATAACGACAATGTTCATGTAGTTGAAGGGAAAATTATGGCAAAGAGTGAAGCAGAAAAACAGTATGACGCCGGTAATATCCAGGTGCTCAAAGGGCTGGAGGCGGTGCGCCGCCGTCCTGGTATGTATATTGGCGGCACCGACATTAAGGCGTTGCACCACCTGGTGACGGAGATTGTGGACAACTCCATTGACGAGGCGTTGGCCGGCCGTTGCGACCGCATTGAAGTAGTCATTCACCCCGACGAGAGCATCAGCGTGACCGACAATGGCGTGGGTATCCCCGTGGCGTTGCACCCGACGGAAAAAGTGTCGGCGTTGGAACTGGTGCATACCACGCTACATGCGGGTGGAAAATTTGACAATGCCGCCTATAAGGTATCTGGCGGGTTGCATGGGGTGGGGGCGGCAGCGGTGAATGCGCTATCGGAGTGGATGGAGGTGTATGTGCGCCGCGAAGGGCATCTCTGGTTTCAACGTTATCATCGTGGTGTGCCGCAGGAGCCGGTGAAAAAGCTGCGCAAGTTGAAAAACGAGGACATTACGGGTACGACAACCCATTTCAAGTTCGACCCCATTATTTTTGAGCAAGATGCATCCTTCAAGTTTGAAACATTGATGAATCACTTCCGAGAGATTGCTTTTGTCACCAGCGGCGTTTTCTTGTGCCTGCGTGATGAGCGGCCGGATCCACATCGGGAGATGAGTTTTTATTTTGAGGGTGGGGTGAAGTCGTTTGTGCGTTACCTGAATCGGAATCGCAAGGCACTCCACGACCCCGTTTATGCTCATAAGGAAACGGATAACATTGATGTGGAGATTGCCCTGCAATTTACTGAAGGTATTTCCGTTTCCGAATACTCATTTGCGAACACGATTCATACCCCAGATGGGGGGACGCATCAGTCCGGGTTGCGCTCGGCCGTGACCCGCGTGATCAATAATTACGCCCGCAAAAACGGGTATTTGAAGGAGAAGGATAAGAACTTTTCCAGCGATGATACGCATGAGGGGTTAACGGCCGTTGTCAGCATCAAACACCCCGACCCGCAATTTGAAAGCCAGACCAAAGTGAAATTGATGAACGCGGAAGTGGCCGGGATCGTCGCTGCTATTGCCGCTGATGCTTTCTCGGCGTATCTGGAAGAAAATCCGCGTGAGGCCAAGAAAATCATCGAGCGCTGCCTGACTTCCAGCCGCGCCCGTGACGCCGCCCGCAAAGCGCGGGAACTGGTGATGCGTAAGAGCGCCCTGGAAAGCCTGACGCTGCCAGGCAAACTGGCCGATTGCTCCGAGCGTGACCCGGCCAAATGTGAACTGTACATTGTGGAAGGGGATTCGGCCGGTGGCTCGGCCAAACAGGGGCGTGACCGTCATTTTCAGGCGATCCTGCCTTTGCGCGGCAAGATTTTGAACACGGAACGCGCCCGGCTGGACAAGATTCTGGCGAATAATGAAGTGAAGGCGATGATTGCGGCGCTGGGTGTGGGCATTGGAGATACCTTTGACCTGGGGAATTTGCGGTACGGCCGTATCATCATCATGTGCGACGCCGATGTTGATGGCAGCCATATTCGCACCCTGCTGCTCACCTTCTTCTTTCGCTATATGCCTGACCTGATCGAAAACGGGCATCTCTTCATTGCCCAGCCGCCGCTTTACCGCATCAAAACAGGTAAAGAGTTGCAGTACGCCTACACGGAGGCCGAACAGAGTAACCTGCTGAAGAATCTACAAAAAGAGAGCAAAAAGTATGACATCCAGCGCTACAAAGGTCTGGGGGAGATGAACCCGGATCAGTTATGGGAAACGACGATGGACCCGGCCAACCGCGTTTTGTTACAGGTGAACATTGAGGATGCGGTGGTCGCCGACAAGACTTTTGACATGCTGATGGGGTCCGAGGTTGGTCCGCGTAAACGTTTTATTATGACGCACTCTAACGAAGTTCGTAACCTGGATGTGTAAACCTGTAGGATTTCACCAAAATTGAGAATCATTTCACCGTGATTGAGAATCTATTTCAAACTGGCTGAGAATCTTATTTCATTTTGATTGAGATTGCCCTACCTTAAAGAAAAGCAGTGCATTAGGCTTCACCCAAAACTAATCAATGAAGAAAACAGCCTGCCTTGATTCAAGGCAGGCTGTTTTCTTGAAGTAGTTAGTCAAAGGTTTTGTGGCCGACACGGTGAGTGGGAAAGCTTCTGGCAGACAAGAAGAACATGCAAGTATAGGAACTTGTCAATTGCGCTCTTCTCGTCGTTGTATATAATGTGATTATGACGAAATGCCATTATGCTAAAATGGTTTTTCATCTACATCGCTGTATATTCAAGCCTTACCCATAAAACAATTGACCGATGGCCGAGATAACTCATCTTTCAAGGGCACCAATAACCGAAGCTATCATAGATTTTAGGGTTAATCCACTAGAAACCCTTACTGATGATATGGTGTCAAACTTAAAGAAAAGATTGGAGTCTGAGTACCCAAAAGTTGAACCGCGGTACCGCTTTAGCAGCGAGTTTCAAATACGGCCTAAGCAAAAGAAGGTCATCGAGCATCCAGTAGAAAATATGGGACTTATAGGTTATTTCTTTAGCTCAGAGGACAAACTTAGTGTTGCTCAATTTCGCAAGGATGGCTTCACTTATAATCGTCTCAAACCTTATACATCCTGGAACGACGTCTTCAGCAAAACAAAGCAATTATGGGAGATATATCTTGAAGTTTTATCCCCGCAAGTTGTGACCAGAGTTGCCGTTCGCTACATAAATAACATGCGATTTCAACTGCCTGTTCAGAACATAGAGGAACATTTTAATATCAAGTTGTCTATTCCTAAAGGGGTGCCCCAAATATTCTCAAGTTTCTTAAACAAGACTGTTGTGTTTGATGATCAAAAGAACATTGAAGCGGCCATCACTTTTGTAATGGAGCCAAGCAAGGATAAAACACATGGAATTGTCACTCTTGACATTGATGTGTACAAGAACGACCGTTTTCCACCGCACGATTTAGAACAATTATGGGATATTTTTAATGACCTGCACGACATGAAAAACCATATCTTTTTCGGCTACATTACCGAAGAGACAACAAAGGAGTACATATGACTTTCTCAGGGGCAATGTCATTTTCAGGAGTCTCCTTCTTCCGCAGTCCGTTCAAAGGAACTGGTGTAAGTGAGGAGGCACAAGCATTGGATAAGGAAGTTAAAGATGCCATAGGTCATTTATGGGATAATGAAACGTTAGGACCAAGAGTGCATCAGGGCTTTGAGCGATTGCAAGAAGCTGCTGATAAAGCATGTGAGTCAAACTGGGACGGTTATGGCGCATTACCAGTGAACGAAATCAGCCTCTACCAAGCACATGAGTTTTTGAATATTCTGCCTCTTGACATTTCTCTTCCCGAAATAGAAATAGACCCCGATGGTGAGGTCTCATTTGATTGGTATAACGAAGCGGACGAAGTTTTTTCAGTAAGCATCGGTGAAACAGGCAAGCTCTCATTCGCTGGTTTGTTTGGTTTGGGAGAGGTTCATGGAGTAGAATATTTCACCGACGATATTCCAAAGCCAATTATTTTATATCTACAACGATTTTTAGAGAAAGAATAGGCAAGCCAGTTTAATTTAATGAAAGCCATCGTACCAGACGAAGTTCTTTCGCGCTTTATAGTGGATAGTGACTATTTTAGTAGGGTAAAGAACGAAGTTAAGTATCGAGCCTTTATGCCCGATCCTCATATGGATCTGTCTGTTTTCCGAACGACTGGTTGGACAGAGGGAGATATATGGCAGGTTGGAGTTGAACAGGTAGTCAATTCATCAACCAATTCGCTCCCCCGATCTCTAAAAGCCAGAGCCGACTTAGTAGCCAAAATTGTACAAGATAATGAGCTTGAAGTGATTCCCGATGAACCTCCACCTGACCATGCTATTATCATAGGGTGGCCAAATGGGGAAAGCAAAGACAAAAGAAAATTGATTGCTATGAAGTTAGCTAAAAGTGCTACATTATCAATTCACACCGATTAAGCGGACTGGCAGTTTTTTTGCTCAAAAACAGCCGTAGTTGTTAGCGTGATAACGGTCGTTCCTCTTTCCCCACCTCAATCACCCTCCCAAAGAAACGACACAAAAAAAGCCGCCCATTGCTAAGCGGCAAATTGGATTATGGCGTGAGTTGCGTTGTAGGGAAAGACCACCTATAACGTTCTCCATGTTCTGGCGCGGTAGGTACTAGCTCAGCCCTAATAATGCTTGCCTGTTCTGCATATACAGGAAGAAGACTTACACGCATGGAAACATGTGAAACATCATCTGCGACCTGAATGGCAGGAGCATCATTGAATGACACTACAGCTTCGCCTGACAATATCAGTCTGCCTGGCCCATAAAGTAGAACTTCATCGGATGTTGACTCGATAGTCTTAGATGTGACACTCGAACCACTGAAACCATAACGGTAGGGAGGCCCTAAGGTGATTTTTTGAAGCGTAATAACATCCCCTTTGCTTTGAATGGTTATTGAGATACCGCAACGATGAAATGGAATTATAACAGCTTGCCCAATATCTGTTTCAACATATAAGTTAACATCCAGATTCCAGACATCACTTTTAGTCTGTTCACTTGATCTACAGATTAATCTTCCCTCTAACACTTCAAAAGCCAATTGACTGGGAAGAGGTGAGAGTAATCTGATCAGCTGCTCTCTAGTTGCAGAATTAATTGCAGTTCCCTCACGCCAAGGCACTTCCCGTGATATAGACCCACTCCCGTCTGGATTTTTGACAACGAATGGCGCCCGGTCTGTCTCAAAAAGCAAGGCTACAATGACCTTCCCTGCCACTGGCACGTTGATGTCTGTCATAAATGGAGCCAGTTCATTAAACTGCGATTTTACCTGGGCATACCAATCAGCTAAATCCCCATGCTGGACACCAATGACCCCCCGTTTTTCATCAAGTCCAATAAGCCAGAGTATGGAAACTCCCCTTGCCGCGTTAGCATGACCCGCAATACGTCTGGCCGCTTTGCGAGGATCGGGCCATTCAGCCTTGAGTTCAACTCTGGAATCTTCATTAGGCTGGCCGTTCCTCACTTGATCAACAAGTTTCAATGCCCAGGCTTCAATCTCATGGGATCGCATATGATTTCTAAAGAGTTGTTGTTACTTTCGTGGTAACACACTTACTCAACTGTTTCAGCAGTTGATTTGCCAACGGTGTTTTTGGCTGGCGCTAATTTCTCCAGTCGCTCCATCACCAGTTTGTGATGTTTATCGGCCTGGGCTATGCGGGCCAGAATACCCAAAACACCAGCGATACCAATGAACCCAACTCCCAGAGTTGCTTCTGATAATGAAAAGAAACCAACAACTATGGCAACAAGGGCCAGTAGGATGAGAATTATTGACATGAGATACCTCCTTGATTAGCTGTAAACTGATGCAACACCAGACAGTATACTACATGTGATTTCAATGTCCAATGTCTGACTCTGAGGGATTTGAACACAAAAAAAGCCGCTCATTGCTGAGCGGCCGTTCCGGGCTTTGACCAACACGAGGAGGG
>CAYXUZ010000100.1:0-14269 GCA_964467705.1 uncultured Ardenticatenaceae bacterium
GACCAGTCCAGGTCACTAAACATAGTTGTTTTGTTGTCTGTTATTCCCCAATTGGCACTGTCCAAAATAGTTTGCATGTGTGGAGTTTGTTCCAAGTGGAGTAGTTGAATTTGGGAGCGTTTTCCGTTGCTGATAATCATTGCCAACATTTTCCCATCAGGAGACAGGGTGATTTGTTTGATAGAGGCTTCATATAATGGTCTCAAATTCGAGCCATCAGTAGCCATTACCCAGAGAATATCGTTGTCAGCAGACTCCCCATTGGTCAAAAAGAGAAGCAGATTGTCCCCAGGCAGCCAGGCAACGCTTCGTTTCGGCAAAATCCCATGGGGTTGTTCACTTCCTGGTGGAAACAATGCTACTGTGTTCTGGCTATACTCAGTGATGACTCCGGTAGCAACATCTATAATGCCAATCCCATTATCCGGGATGGGCAATACATAGGCAATCTTCGTGCTGTCGTGTGACCAGACCGGCTCACTAACTACGCCAGGCAAGGTGAAGGAATCGGTCAACTGGCTGACTTGCGTTCCATCTCTTGATGCCAGGTAGACGCTGGGAAAAGTTGTTCCCGATTGGTCCCCAATAAAGGCTACCCATTTACCATCTGGTGACCATGTTGGCGCGTTAGGTCTGTGATAATAGGTATATTGAGGCAAATTGAAAAATTCTTTTTCCGAAACCTGATGACCTTCTGGCGCAACACTTATTAACACAAGTCCGTTGAGTCCTCCAAGTCCTAACAAAAGCTCACCTCCTTTAGGAGACCAGGCGAATCCTTCAATACAACCCAAGTCAACACCAAAAGCTCCTGTCCATAAACTCTGATTTATATCGAAAATAGACAACGCATCTAAAGAGATTAGCTTCATTTTTTGACGCCTGTATATAGGGTCAACATTTTGGTCATAAAAACAATAAGCGATTTGTCGCCAATTGGTTGAACTGCTATCTGGGATCTTAACCTCGGCTACCATTTCTACAGGGAATGGCTGATCGGTATACGCCCCTTCAAACTCTGCTACTGATGGTGTGCAACCAATGATAAGAGTCAGAATCAGCCCCGTAGTGAAACTTCGTGCAAATTTGATATATACATACATGAAGCCGCTTACTCGCTGTGGCCGGTTTCCCGACCGCGTCGCCCCACCTTTGCCTGCTGGAACCTGCCTGGTTTGTTGGGTCACGGCCGTCAACACCACCTCTTGTATCTCATATTCCATAGGCCAGATTGTACGCCGGGGAACCATACCTCGCTACAAGCCAGGCGACGAACAGCCAAAAGCAGGCTGGTGACAGCGGGTGGGGCACGGTCTGGAAGACCGGCCCCAGCAAGAGGTCGGATCACGGTTCACGCATCCCGCTCCCCAAATAAACCGCCCGCACCCGCTCGTCCGCCTGCACGTCGGCCGGGGGGCCGGTGTGGATGACCTGGCCGTAATGCAGCACGGTGATCTGGTCGGCCAGGGTGAAGATGACATCCATGTCATGCTCCACGATGACCAGGGTGAGGGTGCGGGGCAGGGATTGAATGAGGCCGATCATGTCGGCGGTTTCGGCGGGGGACATACCGGCGGTGGGTTCGTCTAGCAGCAGCAGGCGGGGATGGAGGGCCAGCGCCAGCGCCATTTCCAGCGCGCGCTGCTGCCCATAGGCCAGGTCGCCCGCCAACACGTCTGCCTGTGACCCCAGCCCGACTTGTTCGAGCATGGTCATGGCGGCGGTATGCACGGCCGTGAACCCCCTTATTTGCTTGAACCACTGACGATTGACCCGTTCCCGGTGCTGCACCGCCAGGCGCACATTTTCCAGCGCCGTCAGCCCGGCAAAGAGATTGTTGTGCTGGAAGGTGCGGCCCACGCCCAGATTGGCGCGGGCGGGTACGGGCAGGTGGGTGATGTCACGGCCGTCTAACCACACCTGCCCCGTCTGCACCGGCAGTGCCCCGGCAATCAGGTTAAACAGCGTGCTTTTGCCCGCCCCATTGGGGCCGATGATGGCCCGCCGTTCACCGGGGGCGATGTGCAGGGTGACGGCCGTTAGCGCCTGCACGCCATCAAAGCGATGGCTCAAGTGTTCAGCTCGTAAGGCGTCTGTAAGTGTCATGTGTCGGGTGTCATGTGTCATGTGTCGGGTGTCCACTTGACACTTGAACACCTGACACCATTTTCTGCCACAGGCTGAAAAGGCCACGGGGGGCAAAGAGGACAAAGAGGATGAAGATGATACCCTCGATGGCTTCCCAGCGATCCAGGTAGCTGCTGGCAATTTGCGGGAAGAGGCGCACCAGCAGTGCGCCCAAGACGGGGCCGGTTAACGTGCCGGCGCCGCCGATGATGACCATGACCATCACCTGCCCGGAGATGGTCCAGTAGAGGTTTTCCGGGGAGGCGTGGCGGAAATAGAGCGCCAGCAGCATCCCGCCCAGCCCGGCAAAAACGCCGGCAATGACAAACACGGCCGTCTTGTAACGAAAGGTGTTATAGCCAAGCGCCTGCATCCGGGTTTCGTTTTCGCGGATGCCGCGCAGCACCCAGCCGAAGGGGCTGTTAACTAGGCGGCGCAGCAGCCAGTAGGCCAGCAGGAAGAGGGTGAGGGCCAGGAAGTAGTATGCTTCGCGGCTGTTGATGAGCAGGTGCAGGGGGCCGAGGGTGAGGTGGGGGGCGGGCAGGCCGGGCAGGCCGTCGGAGCCGCCGGTCACGGCCGTCCAGCGAATGGCGACGCTGAAGAGCATTTGGGCAAAGGCGAGGGTGATCATGAGGAAGTAGACGCCGCTGGTGCGCAGGGCGAAGAAGCTGACAAAGAGGGCGGTCACGGCCGTGACCAGCACCACCACCGGCAGCAATATCAGCAAATTGGCCGTCAGTCCTAAGGCTAAGGGGTGGGTGCTGGCGAGGTAGGCGGTGGTGTACGCGCCCAGGCCAAAGAAGGCGGCGTGCCCAAACGAAGGCAGGCCGGTGTAGCCGAGCAGCAAATCCAGGCTCATGGCGAAGATGGCAAAGGCTAACACTTCAATCGCCAGGCTGAGGTGATACGGCCGTGCCGCCAACGGCAGCAGCAACGCCATCAGCAGTAATACTGGCAGGATGATTTTGGTAATGGGAAGTCGCGTATGTGTCATGTGGAATTGGGTAACTGTTGATAATTGAATCTGTCATTCTGAACGAAGCGCAGCGAAGTGAAGAATCCCTTTCGCCTGTGAATGCTCTGGGATTTCTCACTTCGTTATTAAGAAGGTTGTCATTTCGAGGTCTTCCGAGAAATCCCCGCGCAGTGACAGGTAGTAGGGATTCCTCCCTTCGACAGGCTCAGGGCAGGCTCTCGAAGACTCGTCGGAATGACACTTTACTTCGTTCCCTCTTCCACCCCAAACAATCCCGACGGCCGTACCAACAACACCGCCGTCATGACCGCAAAAATGAGGAAGAGGGAGAACTCCGGCAGTTGCGCCTTGCCGAAGGTGTCCGTGAGGCCGATAAGCAGTGCGCCCACGAATGCGCCGCGCAGCGACCCCAGGCCGCCGATGACGACGACAACAACGGTGAGGATCAAAATCTCGAAGTCCAGTCCGGGGTAGAGGGTGGTGAGGGGTGCGCCCAGGACGCCTGCTAGCGCCGCCAGCGCCACGCCAATGGCAAAGGTGGCGGCAAAAACGCGCTGTACGTCAATGCCCAGACCGCTGACCATGTGGGGATGGGTGACACCGGCGCGGAGGATGGCCCCCAGGCGGGTGCGCCCCAGGAAGAGGGCGAGCGCCAGCGCCAACAGCAGGCCTGTGGCGATGATGGCCAGGCGGTAGAGGGGGAATTGCAGGCCGAAAAGCGGCACGGCCGTAGCCAGCATCGCGGGCGGCGGCACAGTTTGGGTATACGCACCCCAACGCCATTCGGCCAGGTCAGACAAGACCAGGGCGACGCCGAAGGTGAGCAGCACTTGTTGCAGTTGGTGTTCACGGCCGTAGCGCCCCCGCAGCAAAAACCGTTCCACCAGCCAGCCTATGAGGCCCACCAGCAGCGGCGTGATGAGCAGGGCGGGCCAGAAAGCGTGCCATTGGGTCACGGCCGTTAGCCCCACATAGCCCCCGACCAGATAAAACGCGCCGTGACTGAGGTTGATCACCCGCATTTGCCCAAAAATCAAGGACAGTCCGGCGGCCATGATGAAAAGCAACATGCTGGCGACCAACCCATTGTGCAGTTGCAGCAAGAAATTATCCATAGGGTGTCATGTGTCGGGTGTCATGTGTCAGGAACTTGATACGTGACACATGACACCTGACACTTCCCTATCCCATCGAATCATCGCCGGGGTCTACGATTGGCCCCAGGTTTTCCAGGATGACGTTGCGTAATGTACCCTCTACCGGCTGCACCTCGCGGGCGTACATGTTGTGTTCCGGGGCTTGTGAATGGGCGTCCAGGCGGAACGGGCCACGTGGACTGTCGAAGGCGATGCCATCCAGGGCGGCAATGAGTTGGTCTACGGCCGTGTCCCCCTCCGTGCGCGTCAACATTTCCTCAATCACGCGGGCCGTGTCATACCCCTGCACGGCAAACACATCGGCATCCCGGTTGGCAAAGGTGCGGAACTCCTCCTTAAATTGGGCATTTTGCGGATTGTCCAGCACGTATGACCAATAAAGCGTACTTTTCACGCCCAGCGCCGCCTCCACCTGCTCCGGCAGCACATCTTCTTCCACAATGAAACCGGCCCCGGTCAGCGGAAGCTGCTGCGCCAGGCCAAAATCGTGATACGCCTTGACAAAGGTGACGGCCGCACTGCCGCTGTAAAAGGCATAAATCAACTCAGCACCCGTGGCCGCCAGTTCGGCCATAAAAGGGGCCGGGTCGCCCATGTTGGGGAAGGGGGTGCGCTGCACAGCCACCACCTCACCCCCCGCCTCGGTAAAGCTGTGGCTGAAACTGCTCACGTTGTCCTCGCCGGCCGCATAATCGGGTACGCTGATGACGGCCGTGCGCCCCACATTTTGCGCCGCCCAGGTGCCCATGGCGTGCGGAGCCATCCAGTTGGTGAAGGAGGTGCGCCAGATAGTGGGGGTTTTGGCGGCGCGGCTGTGGGCGTTCGACCCGGCATTGGCGCAAAGGCACAACACCTGGTTGTCGTGGAAATAGTCGCGCAGCCCGGCCAATACGCCGGAACTGACGATGCCGGTGACAAAGGCCACCTCGTCTTGCTCCACCAGTTTGCGTACCTTTTGTTGGGCCACATCGGGGTTGATTTCGCTGTCTTCGGTAATCAGTTCAATCGGCCGTCCGGCGACTTCATTGCCCAATGCCTCAAAATATAGCTGCATCCCCTGGGTGATGCTTTCGCCCAGGACGGCGTAGATGCCGGAGTAGGGCAGCAGCACACCAATTTTCAGCGCGTCAGCAGCGGTGCTGGGGCGGCAGGCGCTGAGGATGCCGGGCAGGGAAAGGGCTACGGCCGTGCCCCCCGCCACCTGAAGAAATTGCCGCCGCGAAAGGGCGGAAATGGGTTTCTGGTTCATGTTCCTCCTGTAGAAATTAGGAATTAGGAATTATGAAGGGGAATGGTAAACCAAGGGGGTGGAAAAGGCGAAAAAGTTTGTAGTAGGTGATTGATCGCCCTTTGACGGCACTGAAGTGCCTACTACAAACCAGGCATCAGGCATCAATCCGGGCAATTTCCAGCGGACTGAGGGCCAGGATGGAAAGGGACGCTTCCAACCGTTCGTGCAGCGTGGCAGTTAGCGGTTTGTTAATGGCAATCGCGGCCACCACTTTGTCGGTAAGCTGCTCAATGGCCTGCTCCAAAAAGGTGACGGGGTGTTTGCGTTCCCGATTGGTGAACTCGGTATAACGGTCACGCCAGGGAGTCAGGTGTTGCTGCAACAGGCGCAGCGCCTGGGGGTTCATTTCCAGGTTGATGGCTACGCCATTGGGTCTTTCCTGAATCTCATACACGTAGATGTCGCGGGGAGATTGGTCTTGGCAGAGGGCGATGATCTCTTGCAGTTCATTGAGGGCTTGCAGAAAGGGGGAGAGTTGCAGCAGCAGGTATGGGGGGCGCAGCAGATGGGCGTGGGTTTCCAGGGAGTTGCGCCCTTTGATGAGGATGGTGAGTCGTTTGACGGCCGTGTTGACCGCCTTATAACAAACGACCACCGTGAGCAATCCCAACCGTATCTGGTCGCCGCTTTGGAGGGGATACGCTTTGCCGGGTTCTAAAAGCTGCCGGTTGAGCCAGGTGCCGTTGGTGCTGCCCAGGTCGCTGCACGTGAACCCCCCCGCCGCCGGTAAGATGGCGGCATGGCGACGGGACACGCTGTGCCCCAACTGGCTGAGTTGGGAGATGTCTACCATCTGTTCGCCGGTGTTGGCCGCGTCACGCCCCAAAATCAGGTTTCTGACAAAGGGGAAGATAAGTGGTTCGTCACTCTCATGGACAAAGAGGGCCAGGCCGCCATCGGCCAGCGTACCCAGGGTTTTTTCATAAAGGGCTTTGTGGGAGTGGGAGTTCCAGCTTTTTTCTTGCTGCTTGAGTGCCGACTCTAGTTGGGGGTCTTGTGTCACCAGCCGTGCGCCACAATGTTGGCAGTGGGTAGCGTGCCATTCGTTGGTGTGCTGGCAATAGATACAAAACAGGCCGCCCTTTCCATGGGGTGAATTGCTCATCACCTGTATTTTAGAGTGGGGTTACGGCCGTGAAAATAAGATAATGATGCTATGCGGTCACTGCTTTATCCGGCAGCAAAATGAGGTCAATGTGGTGGGTGTGGGCATAATCGAGCAAGGAGACGGCCGTGTTATCTACCAGACAATCCACCTTTACCCGCGCCTGATCGGTCTGCGCCTGCAAACCACGCAATGTGGTGAACAACGCCTCCTCATCCAGCGCCCCATCATGCCCCACATGCAGCAACACCAGCTCGGCCGGCGTCATCTCTAAAACCGTTTCCAAAGCAGCGTCTACAACACAAGGCGTATCAAACGGCAATAACAACCGTTGGAAAGCGTCTTTCTCTTCAACTGCCAACAATTCTCTGGCTGAGTGCAGCGGTAAACAAGGCACTAATTCAGAGGTTCCCCATCCACTCGTTGCCGATTTTGTAGAAGTGGTCATCCTTTTCCTCCGCCCCACCTTGTGTGAACATGCGGCAAATTTGCTGGTTGTGGTGGCCCCATCAGGTGGAATTATCAAACTTCATGCAGGTAAGGGCAGTGTATAGCAGAACGTTCGGGGGCACAACAGGCCGAGAGGGCGGGTATAGTGGCTTGATGGTGTCCAGTTGGTTGCCATTTAGTTGGCAATAGTTCTAACGAACTGTTGACATATGTTGAACGGCCTTGATAATCTGTCCGCTATTAACAATTTATCCCGTTTTGCCCCTTTATTTTATACAGGAGAAGGTCTCATGTTATTTGTAAAGGAAGGACAGGAAGGCCAGGGATTGATGGAATACGCGCTGGTGCTTGTATTTGTCGCCATTGTGATCGTCGCCATTCTGACGGTGTTAGGGCCACAAGTCGGCAACATGTACAGCCGTATAACCGTCGCCTTTTAGGTATCATTTTCTGGTCAGCGCCTCGCCCCCGCGAGGCGCTTTTTTTTGTGTTATAATCGCCGCCAATGACAATTCCTTCATTTGAAACCATTCAATCCTATCTGACGATTTTTACGGCCGTAACCGGCGCATTGCTGGCGGCGTTATGGATCAGCCTGGTAATCTGGGCATTTCGAGATATGCGCGCCCGGTCGCGTGACCCGTTTGCGCAACTATTGGCGGCGCTGGTGGTGGCCGTTTTGCCGGTGGTGGGCATTATCATCTACCTGATTTTACGGCCGCGGGAGACCTTAGCCGAAGCGTATGAACGGGCATTGGAAGAAGAGGCGCTGTTGCAAGAGATTGAGGAACGGCCGCGCTGTCCGGGCTGTTCACGTTCAACGGAGTCGAAGTGGTTGTTGTGCCCTTATTGCCACACCCGGCTGAAGAAGGCGTGCCAGGATTGTAACTCTTTGTTGGAATTGCAATGGAATATCTGCCCGTTTTGTGGCAACCATCATATTGATCCGTATCAGGCAGAGGCGAGCGGAGGCACGGCCGTGCCTACCAACGGCAATATCGCTTCTCCCTTTCAAGAATCAGAACCCCAGTGAGAGCGTGTTACAAAAACAAGGGATGAGGGTAGCTGCGACAGGTGGGGCGTGCCGCCTGGCCATTGCATCCAGCAGCACCAGCCAACATTTGGCGTTATAAGCCATAACACACGAAAGTCCACCCATCGCCGGGCGGAGGGCGGGTTAATGCCTGTCTGGTAAGAGGGATGTCGTGGTGGGTATGGTGACGCGCAAGGAAAAACCAACGCCGGGAGTGGTGGTCACGGCCGTTTCCCCACCCAATAGCTGCACCCGCTCCCGAATACCCATCAAACCAAAACCGCCAGTGACAGGGGCGGCCGTGCCTGCCCCATCATCCACCACCAATAATGTAACCAGTCCAGGCTGTTCATAGTCCAATGTAACCGTCACCTGTTTTGCCTGTGCATGTTTGCGCGTGTTGGTTAGCCCTTCCTGGACTACCCGATAAAGCGTCAGGCTGGCCTTCGGTTCCAGTTCAACCGGCGCGCCCACGATTTTTAGTTCTGCTTTTAGCCCGGTCTGCCGGGTATCGGTTACCAACTGCCCAATGGCCTGCGCCAGTGTCAGGTTTTCCATTGGCGATTCACGCAAGGCGCTAATGGAATGGCGTATGGCCCCCATTCCTTCTTGAGTCAATTTCTGCGCTTTTTGCAGAGCGTCGGCTGCCTTCTCCGGGTTTTCGGGCATGACGGTGCGGGCGGCCTCTAACTGGACATTGATCACCGTCAGGTAATGTCCCAGATTGTCGTGGATTTCGCGGGCCAGACGGTTGCGCTCTTTGGTGGTAGCCAGTTCTTCTGCCTGGGCGGCATATTCGGCCAGGCGCAGATTGGCGGTGCGCAGTTCCCCGGCCAGGTGGGCAATTCGCTCACGGGCGGCGGCCTCTCGCAGCGCGATGTAGGTGAAGATAAGCGTAAATATCACGGAGGTGGTGATTTGCAGCATGGCCTGGAACGCGCCTTCTGAGGGGACATTGCGCAGGAAAATGAAGTAGATGAGGCTTAACAAGCTGATGCAGACAACGGCCGTGCCCACCCTGGATAACACCAGACTTTGTGCCGCCACCGGCAGAATGAGCAGCCAGGCATTGTGATCAAACCCCTCTATAATCCTAAAAATAAACGCGATGATGCTGCACATCAAAACAAAATAGACCGCTACGAGCCAGGGATGGCCGGTACTTTTCTGCTCAAACCAGAGCATGCCTCTGGTGCCCACAAAGCCATACACAATGCCAGAGCCTAAAATGAGCAACATGCGGGGGATGGGCAGATCATAGAATGTGGTATCCAGCAGCAGGGGCAGATAGCCCACCAACGTGAGGGCGATGATGACGATGTTCAGAGTACGGTTGGTAAATCGTTCTTGCTGCTCGGCTTCTTGAAAGACGCGCCAGGGTTGATAAGGACCTACTTCTTTGGGTGGTTCCATGCCGGTTATTCTTCCTTGATGATGAAAATGAGGCTGGCGCGTGAGGTCGTCTCATCACTGGTTGTGCCCATGATGATTTGGGAAATGGGCAGCCCCTCTGGTTCAAGAGCAAACAGAGGGGCTAACTGGCTGGCGTTGGCAAAGAGCAGCGGTTTGGCGCCGTCGGGAAGGTGGCTCCAAATGTCCTGGTAAGCGGAGGACGTGGTTAAGGTATCGGTGGCGATGATCACGGCCGTTACCCCCGCTGCATCTGTTCCCACCACCACTCGCTCCTCATCTACTGCATAGGCGGCCAGCGGATTTCCACCGGGATCATCTAGCTGATACACCCCTTCACGATTATCAACTGCATAACCGAGCCGGGACAGTCCCGCTGCCAGCGATTCGGCCTGCGCTGCCAGATTTTCCGGCTGGCTATGCTCTGCCAGCAGGACGGCGCTGAGACCGGGCACGGCCGTGCCCCCCTCGGCGGACACGAGCGCCAGTGCAAATTCACCATCCAACGCGGCCAGCAAATCGCTGTCCGGGTTAAAGCCAAATAAACCGGCAAATAATTCCGTCGCTTCATCCACGTCGGCGGCGCTGTAACCCAGGCCGTCCAGGGAATCTCTGAGCAGTAGCCAGAGTAAATCGAGCCGCTGTCCGGTGAGGTAAACGGCCGTGTCTGCCGGGAGATGGGCGTCGGTGGTTGGTACGGCCGTTTGTGCGGCCAACCAGGCTCGTTGTGTTTCATTTAAGGGTTCGTGCAACCCCACCATCTCGATTTGAATACCGGCGTCGGTGGCGTGGGCGGCCAGACCCAGAGAGGTGTAAATCGGCAGAATACCCTGGATGGCCCCGATGATGCCCGCATTGTCGGCGGTTACGGCCGTGTCCAATAATGGCTCTATCTCCACCATGTTCACATAGATGATAGCAGCCTGGTCTTCAGGCAATTGGCTCATGGTGTCCTGAAAACGGCGGGAATCGGCCAGGCTCAATCCGTCGGGGGCGGCCTGGGCGTTAGCCAGCGTGTCCGCGTCTGAGGCGACCAAAACGAGATTGTCTACTTGCACGGCCGTGCCCTGGCCGATGCCGTTCACTTTTTCCACAAAGGCGGTGGCCCCCACGTCATCGCGCACAGTGGCCACTAACAACCAGCGTGGTTGCCCATCTTCGCCGGGTGGCAAAAATCCAGCGCCGGCATTTGTGCCCATCCACGGCCGTACATCTTCGCTCACCGTTACCCCGACCAATGACAGGAGGGCATTATCCAGCCCGTTAAAAATGGTGGTGGGATCGGCGGGGTTGAAGGGGATGTCGGCGTTGTTATAGGCGTCTTCAAAGGCGACGGCCGTCTGGCGGCTGGCGCTATCTTGCAGATTGAGCAGGTTGATTTCGGCGAAGACGGCCGTGTTGCCCGGCATATGCTGAACAATGGCGTCTTCGTCCACACCCAACAAACGGGGCAGCAACCAGAACGCGCCAACCACTAACACAACCAGCCCCACAACCACTGCGCCAATAATAATCCCCAATCGTCGCAAATTCTGCATAAACCGATCTCCGTTCACCGATCACGGCTTATTTTCACCGACCGGCGCAGATTGGGCAAATTGGCCGATAGCGCCGTTTATGGCTTACTAACACACAGAGCCAGAGCATTGTGCTATGATCGGAATCATCAGTAGACCTGACAGATTTCAAAAGACCTGTCAGGTCGCCAAATTATCTGGAAAAGGTTGTGATGAGATGAACAGTTCCTGGAAACTTTTGGCGGTACGTGGCATTGATATTCGGGTGCATATGACCTTTCCGCTGATTCTGGCTTTTGCGGCCGTGCAATATAGCGCTGCCGACGGCTGGCGGGGGGCGTTGTTTGGCGTCATTGCGGTGCTGCTGTTATTTGTGTTGGTGACATTGCATGAATTGGGACACAGTTTTGCCGCGCTGCATTATGGCATTCCGGTGCGCCAGATTGTGCTGCTGCCGATTGGCGGGTTGGCGCAGCTAGAGCGGATGCCGGAGAAGCCTTCGCAGGAGTTGGTGGTGGCGCTGGCAGGGCCGGCCGTGAATGTGGTGCTGGCCGTACTGATGGGGTTGCTGGCCTGGGCGTTGGACATTCCCGTGTTGGCCTCTTTTCAAACATACACACTCACACTCACAACGTTCTTCTCCTTTTTGCTGGTCTACAATGTGATGCTGGCGTTGTTTAATATGCTACCGGCATTTCCGATGGACGGGGGGCGGGTGCTGCGGGCTTTGTTGGCCATGTGGTTGCGTTATGACCGGGCGACGGCCGTCGCTGTGAACATCGGTCGTTTGGTGGCGGTGCTGTTGGGGCTATGGGCGGTGGCGACGGGTGCGCTTTTTACCGGCCTGATTGCCATTTTCATTTTTGTGGCCGGTTCACAAGAATTGGCGGCTATCCGCTGGCAAAGTCGGCTGCGCCGCTCTGGGTATGGTCATGCGGTGCGGGAAGTTTTCTCGCCGATGGCGGGGGCATTGGGGCCGTATGATAGTTTGCGGCAGGCGTTGGCGGAACGGATGCGCGGCTGGCAAAGTGATTTCCCGGTGGTGGACGACGGCCGTTACATTGGTTTTATCACCGAGGATGGGCTGCTGCGGGCGGCCAATCTATATGGCCCTGATGCGCTGGTTTATGCAGCCATGTCACCTGACGTGCGCCCCGTATCACCCCACACTGATTTGTTGGATGTGGTCAGCCAGATGGCCCGGCTGCGGGTGTGGGCGCTACCGGTGGTGGAGTACGGCCGTTTGCTGGGCATGATTACCTATCGCCAGATACAGGAATTCATTCGCACCACCCCCGGCTTTCCCCACGAAGATTCGCCACGCATTGTTCGCGCCTGATATGTCCGTCAACATTCGTGCGTTTATTGCGATTGAGTTACCCGCAAAAGTTAAACAAGAATTGGGGCGGGTGAGTGATTTGCTGGCTGGGCAGTTGCCGCCGCGTGCGGTGCGCTGGGTGCAGCCGGGCAACATGCACCTGACGCTGCGATTTTTAGGGAACACGGCCGTAACCCAACTTCCCCCTCTCACCCAACAACTGGACGAACTGGCCGCCCATCATGCTCTCTTTGCCTTGCAGTTAGGGCGGCTGGGCTGCTTTCCAAATCCCAAACGGCCGCGTGTTATCTGGGTGGGCGTGGCCGGCGATAAACACGCGCTGCTGGCCGTAAAACAAGAACTGGATGAGCGGCTGTCCCCATTGGGATGGGCAGCCGAAGACAAACCATTTAGCGCCCATTTGACCATTGGCCGGCTGAGCAACGGCCAACCCGAAGCCGCTTCGGGCCGCATCCCAACCACCTTGAACTGGAACCTGCCCATCAACCCCCTGCCCTTTACGGTTCATGCTGTTCACCTTATTGAGAGCCAACTCACCCCCAAAGGCCCCATCTACACGGTGCGGCATACGGCCGTGTTGCCCCAGCCAGACTAAATCTGGCAGCTTTCATAAAGCTGTCAGGTCTAGTTGTTTTGTGCGATAATCCCCAAAAAGCATGGAAGGCTCGTATCTTGACCGAATTTGCAGTTCATTCCCCCCAAACCTCTGACCGGCGTTCGCCAGGACGGTGGGTATTCTCCCACTTACGGCGGCACAAATTGCTCATCTTGGGCGTGTTTATTGGCGCGTTTGGTAATGCGGCGCTGGCGGCGGCCATCCCGGTGTTGACCGGCACAGCCTTTGACGCTGCTTTGGCTGAACCGCCGGCTATGGATGTGATTGCGTGGACGGCCGTTATGGTCATCCTCAGCCAACTGGTGCGTGCCGTTCTCCAATTGGGCCGCAACTTTTCCAGTGCCGTCCTGGGTGAACGATTGGAACGCGATATGCGCCAGGAATTTTACGTCAGCCTGTTGGGGAAAAGCATGACCTTCCACGACATGCAGCCCGTCGGCGACACCATGGCCCGCGCCACCAACGACGTTCACGAAATCAACCTCATGCTCAATCCCGGCATCAACCTGGTTATCGGCTCCGCCAACTTCATCCTTATGCCCTTTTTACTGGCCCCTCGCTACGATCCCGCTCTCATTCTGGCCCCCCTCTTCTTCATCGTCACCTATATCCTGTCCCTGGTGCGTTACCTGCGCGTCTTAAACCCCATCGCTGACCGCGTCCGCCGTTCCTTTGGTGTGCTAAACAGCCGTCTGGCCGAAGCCATTGACGGCATCGAACTGGTCAAAGGCAGCGCCCAGGAAGAAGAAGAAATCGCTCGTTTTGCCCAAAACGCCGGCCTCTATCGGAACGCCGTAGTGGCACAGGGACGAATTGAAGCCCGTTTTGTGCCCTTGCTCATGTTAGGGCTGACGTTGGGAATCGGGTTTGCCCATTCGCTGTGGCTCTTTCAGCAAGGGCAAATTGATGTGGGCGACGTCATTGCCTACATGGGGTTGCTTTCCCTATTTGGGTTTCCCACCTTCATCTCCCTGATGGCCTATTCGCGGGTGTCGTTAGGATTGGCTGGCGCACGGCGTATTTTAGAAATGATGAATGCCCAAACATCTCTGGACGAGAATGTCATCGGGTTTCAAGGTGAAATCCAGGGGGCGGTCCGGTTTGAAGATGTCTGGTTTGGTTATGTGGAAGGCGCCTGTGCCCTGGAAGGTATAGATTTTGCCGTAACGCCAGGGCAAACGGTGGCGTTGGTGGGGCAAACCGGTTCCGGCAAGAGTTTCAGTACCCCTTACGTTTCAACTCATACAA
>CAYXUZ010000100.1:14279-14762 GCA_964467705.1 uncultured Ardenticatenaceae bacterium
TCAATCGGACATATGATGCCAGTCACGGCCGTGTCCTCATTGACGGTGTTGATGTCCGCGACTGGAGTTTGGCTGCCCTGCGGCGGCAAATCTCCATCATCGAACAAGACATCTTCCTCTTCTCACGTACCATTGCCGAAAACATCGCCTTTGGCTGCCCGGACGATACCCAGACCATGATTGAAGAAGCGGCCGAAGCCGCCCAGGCTCACGACTTCATTATGAACTTTAAAGATGGCTACCAGGCCATCGTCGGCGAACGGGGCGTCACCCTCTCCGGCGGGCAGCGGCAGCGCATCGCGCTGGCGCGTGCCTTCCTCACGCGCCCGCGTATCCTCATCCTGGATGATTCTACCAGTGCCGTAGACAGCGCCACCGAAGACCAGATACAGCGGGCTATTATCCAGGCCTCTGCTCACCAGACCACCATCCTCATTACCCATCGTCTGTCCCAAATTCGCTGGGCCGATCTGGTGCTGGTTA
>CAYXUZ010000100.1:14794-22301 GCA_964467705.1 uncultured Ardenticatenaceae bacterium
TGCACAGTACCCCCGCCTACCGGCGCATTTTTGAACAATACGAGGGATGAGATGATAGACGGTCAGCTTGAGGTTCCACAGTTGCCTTTTTTTGTTTATGGCTCACTACTGCCGGGGCAAAGCAACGCGCACATTTGGGCAGACGCTGTTGAATTCCAGGCCGCAGCTACCGTGGCTCACGGCCGTCTTTACAGCCTGGGCGACTATCCCGTTCTCATTGAAAACGGCGGTGGCCCGGTGAAAGGCGCGGTGCTAATGCCCCGGCCAGACGCTTATGACGCACTGCTGGCCCGCCTGGATGCATTGGAAGCATACAATCCGGCCGAACCAGACAGTGGCGACTATTTGCGGGTTATTCGGGAAGCGCGGTTAATGGATGGCACGGCCCAAAGCCGCTTCGGGTTTGCCGTGCCCGCCTGGGTCTATATTGGCCAGGCCAACTTCACTCCCCATCTGCCCCAGGTACCAGACGGCGACTGGCTGGCTTATCGTCTGGCGTCACCTGAATTCGCCCAACAAAACTCCTCTAAAAATTAGTTGCCTTGCCCACTGAACGGTGTACCATAATGGAGGTATACTGGTATAGAAATCTGGTTGCAGGTTGCAAGTGGCAAGTAAGAACGTGCAACCTGCAACTTGCAACTTGCTCCACAATTCCCCACTCCCCACTGAACATCCAATAAAGGATAAGAGTGGTAGTGAACATGAAAAAGATAGGCGTATTAACGAGCGGGGGGGATGCCCCCGGTATGAACGCGGCTGTGCGTGCGGTGGTGCGGGCAGCCCTGGCAAAAGGCGCTGCGCCCTATGCCATCTATGAAGGCTACCAGGGTATGGTGGAAGGCGGTCATCGTATTCGCCAGATGGCCTGGCAAGATGTGGGTGGCATCTTGCACAAAGGGGGGACGGTCATAGGCACGGCGCGTTCGGAAGCGTTTCGGGAGCGGCACGGCCGTCTCCAGGCTGCCGCTAATCTACTCCAACAAGGCATTGATAACCTGGTCGTCATTGGTGGGGATGGCAGCCTGACCGGAGCGCACCTTTTCCGCCAGGAATGGCCTGACTTGCTGGCCGAACTGGTGAACAACGGCCAGGTCAGCGCGGAAACGGCCGTACAGCACCAGCAACTCACCATCATGGGACTGGTGGGTTCCATTGACAACGACATGTGGGGGACGGACATCTCCATTGGCGCAGACACCGCCCTGCGGCGCATCACCGATGCCGTAGATGCTATTTCCAGCACCGCCGCCAGCCATCAGCGCACCTTTGTGGTAGAAGTGATGGGGCGTCGCGCCGGCTATCTGGCGATGATGAGTGCGTTGGCTTCCGGCGCGGACTGGGTGTTGATCCCCGAAAACCCACCCAACCTGGATAACTGGGAAGATAAGATGTGTGCGGTGTTGAAATACGGCCGTGAAATTGGCCGCCGCGACAGCATTGTCATCGTCGCCGAAGGCGCGCAAGACCGGCATGGCAACCATATCTCCTCTGAATATGTGCGCCAGGTGCTGCAAGATCGGCTCAGTGAAGATGCGCGTGTCACCATCCTCGGCCATGTGCAGCGCGGCGGCTCCCCTTCCGCTTTTGACCGTAATCTGAGTACGCTCATGGGCACAGCGGCCGTAGACCTGATCATCTCCGGCAGCCTGATTGGGCAGGCGCACCTCATTGGCCTTAAAGGGAACAAAATCGTCAATACCCCATTGGAAGAGTGTTTGCAAAAGACAAAGGAAATCAACACGGCCGTAGACAGCCTGCAATTTGAGCGGGCCATGGAACTGCGCGGCGCCGGTTTCCGTGAGTCCTTCCAAACCGTGCGCACTCTGGTACGCGCCCTACCCCATGGTCCCCAACCAGGCCAGCGTGAGCTGCGCATTGGCGTGTTGAACGCGGGCGCGCCTGCCCCCGGCATGAATACCGTCGTCCGTGCCGTTGTGCGTCTGGGGCTGGACAAAGGGCACAAAATGTTGGGGGTTTACAATGGCTTCGCCGGGTTGGTGAACGACCAGATCGAAGAATTCAACTGGATGACGGTCAACGGTTGGGCCTACATTGGTGGTTCGGAATTAGGGACTAACCGGCATATGCCCGCCAATGGCGATTTTTACGCCATTGCCCGCAACATCGAGAAGCACAACATTCAAGGTTTGTTGGTCATCGGCGGCTGGTCAGGTTACGAAGCAGCGTTGGCGCTGCACAACCAGCGCACTCACTTTCCGGCGTTTAACATCCCCATTGTGCTGTTGCCTTCTACCATTGACAACGACCTGCCCGGTTCGGAACTGAGCGTGGGCGCGGACACGGCATTGAACAGCATCGTGGAGGCAGTGGATAAAATCAAGCAATCGGCCGTGGCCTCCCGGCGCGTTTTTGTGGTGGAAGTCATGGGGCGACGCTGCGGTTATCTGGCGTTGATGGGAGCATTGGCTTCCGGCGCAGAACGGGTTTACCTGCATGAAGAAGGGGTTTCCATTGACAATATGCGTGATGATGTGGCCTTGCTCAAGCAAGGTTTTCGCGGTGGTAAACGGCTGGGGGTGATGATTCGCGCCGAAGGGGCAAACGATACCTATTCCACTGATTTTATGTGCAAGCTGCTGGAAGAAGAAGGGCGCAATCTGTTCACGGCGCGACAATGTATTTTGGGTCATTTACAGCAGGGTGGAAACCCCACCCCGTTTGACCGGATTTTGGGCACGCGGCTGGGGGCGAAATGTATTGCTTATTTGGAGGAGCAAATCGGTCAGCAGGAGCCGGAGAGCGCCTGTATTGGTCTGCAACGCGGCTCCTACCGCTTTACCGACCTGCGTGATCTGCCACGTTTGATGGATGCGGCCAACGGCCGTCCTAAAGAACAATGGTGGCTGAACCTCCGTCCCATCGCCCGCATGATGGCCCAACCGGCGGCGAAGGTGAATGATCCATTGTCAATTGACGATTGATCATTGACAATTTACCAATGACAAAACCAATCCACATTCTCCACTTTGCTGACGCGCACATTGATATGGTCAATCACGGCCGTCACGACCCGCAAACCGGCCTGCCTATCCGGGTGTTGGACTTTTTGGCCGCGCTGGATCAGGTGGTGGACACGGCCGTAGCCGAAAAAGTAGACCTGGTACTCTTTGCCGGGGATGCTTACAAAGACCGCAACCCCCAGCCCACCTTCCAACGCGAATGGGGGCGGCGCATGATGCGCCTGTCGCAGGCCGGTATTCCCACCCTGTTGCTGGTGGGCAACCACGACGTGGCCCCCGCCACCGGCCGTGCTCACACCCTGCACGAATTTAGCACGCTACACGTCCCCCACATCCACGTCGCCGACTCCATCCGGTTATGGCGGCCGGATGAATTGGGGCTGCCGGTGCAGATCATCACCGTGCCCTGGGTCTCGCGCAGCCGCATCGCCCGCCTGTTGGAAACACAGGCAGCCGACAATGCCGATGTGTACGAACAGATGGAAGAAGTGGTGGGAGAGTTGATCGCCCGGCAAATTGAAACGGCCGACCGAAACCTGCCACTCATCCTCACCGCCCACGCCAGTGTACAGGGGGCAAAGTATGGCAGCGAACGCGCCGTCATGTTGGGGCACGAACTGGTGCTCAGTGGCGGATTAGTGAATGACAACCGACTCGATTATGTGGCCCTGGGGCATATTCACCAGCACCAATCGCTCAACGGGGATGCCCATCCGCCCATCGTTTATCCTGGCTCGATTGAGCGCATAGATTTTGGCGAGGCGCGGGAGAAGAAGGGGTTTGTGCTGGCGCAGGTGAGCCGGGGTCACACCACCTGGCAGTTCCGTGAACTGCGCACTCGCCGTTTTATTGATCCTGAACCCATCACCCCCCGCGCCGCCCATTTTATGGCCGACATCCTCAGCCAGCTACCGGCGGCCGATGCCGTCAAGGACGCCATTTGCCGCATTCGCCTGACGTACCCGGCCGACCTGGAGCCGCTGCTGGACGAAAAAGCGATTCACGACCACCTGAGCGCGGCGTTTGAGGTGCATATTCGCAAACATCACCTGCAAGAAAAACGGGCCCGACTAGGGGACGCGGCCGGGGTGGAGCAAATGACCCCCGCCGACCTGTTAGCTCTCTATTGGGACAGTATCGGCATGGAGGGGGCGGAAGCGGAACGGCTGCAACAGATGGCAGGGGAGGTGTTTGCTTATCTCGCTGACCATGCATAAAATCAAATAGCCAACCAGCTTTTCCCAGATGTTGGATCGCTTTGATAAAAATGGAAGCCAGGAGGAATCAAAATGAATCCAGTTCGCTTATTTTTGTTGTGTGTCATGGGTGTTGGTTTGCTGATATTGATGGCTTGTGGTGGGGAAGTACAGCCCACGCCAACGGCCGTGCCTTCACCAACAGCCACCGCTACCCCCACCCATACCTTTACCCCCACACCTATTCCTACGAATACCGCCAGCCCCACGGCGACGATGACCAACACACCCACTCACACCCCCTCGCCGACCAACACCAGTACCCCAACGCCCACCTTGACACCCACACCCACTCCCTTACCGGAGCTTGTTTTGGCTGATCCGCTTATTGTGGAAAGCGGCGGATTCTCTTTCCGGCCGGTTGAGGGATATGAAACTGAAGTGAACGAAGAAGCGAATTTAGGCCTGGCGTTTTTGTCGGGTGAAGACGACATGATTATTTTGAACATCATTGGCGTCCCAAACGCCGCAGCACAGATGGCTGGCAAGAGTGATGCGGCATTGGTTGAGGAACTGGTAGCTGATTTTGTGGAAAATGCGGGTGGCGCTTATGAATTGGGCGCATCTTCTATCATT
The DNA here is from genome assembly GCA_964467705.1 of uncultured Ardenticatenaceae bacterium. Classification (GTDB taxonomy): domain Bacteria; phylum Chloroflexota; class Anaerolineae; order Promineifilales; family Promineifilaceae; genus CAADGU01. The sequence goes on from CAYXUZ010000100.1 coordinate 19,611, forward strand.
ATGGTTGGGGAGTATGAGGGCACGGCCGTAGATCTCAGCGGTGAACTGTTTGATCGGCCGTTTATAGGGCAGGCCGTGTTTGTCAATCCAGGCGGCAGTCAGGCTTTTTTTGCCATTGCGTTATCCAGAGATTCTGACATTTGGCTCACCAATGGAGTTCCCGCCTTTGCGGCGATGATGGAATCCGTAGAATTTTTACCTGTTACCACAGAAAGTGGAGAAAGTGGTTCGACCGAGGCTGGCCCTTGCGTTATTTCTACCGACCCGACCTATGGGTATACAGAGGCCAATGCCATTCAAGTAGGTGGCGATGCCTTTGGTGGGCCACCGCGTGAACGTGCCTATCTGGATAACCTGCTTGGGCCAAATGGCGAGTCAATTACCTACGAACGCGCAGGATCAGTACCGTATGAGGATACGATCTTAGACATTTATTCGCTGAATGTAGCTGGTACAACTGTGACCCTGTACCTGGATCAATATAGTTGGAGTGAGCCTCAAGCGCCAGTTGATTTTACCTGTGCTGACGCCTTCCCACTTTCTCCCCCGTAGCCCGTAGCGTTAGAGACCTGACAGGTTTTCAAAACCTGTCAGGTCTAATACGCCAGGATGAGCAGCAGGCCGCAGGCGAGTTCCACGCCAACTTCAGTGAAGCCGAATTTTTTGATGTTTGGGATGGGGCGCGGCCGAGGATAGGCCCAGAGGGCGCGCCCGGCCAGGGCGACAAAGGGGAGGATGGCTAAAGTAGGAATGTGCCCGGTGAGAGCTACGGCCGTGACCACCCCCACACCTACCAGATGTGCCGCCAGTATGGGCCGTCGGTCGGCGTCACGGCCGTGACTATCCGCCAACCGCAACCGCACATACAGCACGCCGAGAACATTCAGCAGCGCCAGCAGCAGCCATAACCACCAAGCCGTCGCTGTCATCTGTCCGGTCGCGGCCGCATAGGCCGCCGGCGCCGCCAATGCCAGACCGGCCGCCCCGGCCAACTCCATCCACAAGACACGCACACTGGTCTGGCGGCCGAGGGCCGCAGCCACATACACCGCCAGCAGCCCGGCCACCGGTAGCGCCAGCCAGAACACGGCCGTCACCCCCAATGCCACCAGCCCCACCAAACAGAGCAGCGCCAGGCCGCTCAAGCCAAACACCAATCCTTTGACAATTGGCCCATCACTCTGGCGGCCACGCCCCTGGCGAATACGCAGCCAGACGGTAGCCGGTTGGCGCAGCAAAAAGAGCGCCAGACTGCCAATTAACACGAGTAATGTTGCCAGATTGAAGGTGTGGGCGACGGCCGTGCCCACCAGATACGGCACAAGCAGCCACGACCACGACCCATGTTCGGCCGGCAGTAACAACTGCTTCCGAAATTGCCCTCTTACCTCACTCTTTGCCACTTGATACCCTCATATTAGTGATCATTTCAATTGTGCGGTTTCCAGGAACCGAATATATTGTTCCTTCACTTTGACAGCCTCTTCCAAATCGGCAACCTGTCTTTCCAAAATCTGAACCTGTTGCCTCAAGAAGATATAAAGCTGTTGTGTCAGACGGTGCTCAATTAACTGTGGGCGATTCAGATGGAGTAATTTGATATGAAATGCACCTGTAATGGTCAATGCTACCAGGAGGCCCGTTTCATTGTTTGGAGAGATATGAACCGAAATGTCATCCAGAAGTGGATGTAAAATGCGTAACCCCCGGGCTAATTGTTCTGTGTTTGGCCAATAATCATGTTTAAATTGATTGCATTTGACGCAAGCATATACCAAATTGTTGTCATCTTCTGTGCCGCCAGATGCAAGAGGTTGATAGTGGTCAACTGTCAACTCGCTGCCAGCGCTAACCTCAGTGATGCCGCAGTATCCGCAGGCATACTGATGTATTTTTCGTACAAACTCGAATCTGGGATGACGCATAGGCTATTTCAGAAATTGATAACCGGTGAGCGTCTGGTAGGCTTTTTCCAGTTTCTTGATTTTTTTGTCTAGCTTGTTGTTCTCCAGGGTAAGTTGATCATGTTGAGCGTTTAGCTCATCAATCCGCTGGCGCAAGGGTAGTAGTTGGTTAAAGAGATTCTCGCTTAACGGTTCTCTTTCTTCTTGTTCAACTTTTTGCAGGCCGGCTTTATAGATTTGTTCCTCGATAGCTAATAACGTTTCGCCGCTGGCGACACGGACATGAAGTTGCCACCATTGTTCGTACTCTTGTGGATTCATGGACATCATGCTCCTTTATTCTGTTCCAGTTTAACACATTTACCCATGATGCCGCGAGGCCTCCTCGCCGGCGGTTTGGGCGGCCAGGGCGCGCCAGCGGAATTTGGGCAGCCAGGGGTTCGGTTTGCCTTCCACAGCATCGGCAATCAGGTCGCCCAGAACGGGGGCGAATTTGAAGCCATGCCCGCTGCCCCCGGCGGCGACCGCCAGCCCGGCCGTTTCCGGGTGGCGGTCAATCCAGAAATGTTCGTCCAGCGTGTCGCAGTAGAGGCAGCGGCGGGTGTAGACGATGGGGGCGTCGGCCAGAGCGGGGAAGGTGGCTGCCAGAAAAGTGCGGAAACGTTGCTCATCCTGAGTTGTGACCACACGCTCATCATCGCGCGGATGCAGGCGCAGGCCGATGCCATGATTGGCAATTTTGACCACACCTTCGCCGGGATGCAGCGGGAAGCCGTACCAGCCGGTC
>CAYXUZ010000101.1:0-22285 GCA_964467705.1 uncultured Ardenticatenaceae bacterium
CCAACCATTGCGCACGGCCGCGTTGCCAACCTGCACACCACAGCGTTCATTCGCTAGCACATAACCCAGAGCAGGAATAAAACCAATGGTGTCATCCGGTGAGGCACACATGGCTTCAATGGTGGCAGCATAACTATTTGGTACGCTAACCTCAAAGAAGTAGCCAGTGGCGGCTTGTAGTTCCTGGGCTAGTAGTTCACCGCCGGAGACGATAACATCGGCTTCTACAGAGGGGACAAAGAGCACTTTAATTGGTCGTTCTTCGGAGCCAAGTGGTGCTTCTTCGGCCATTACTTCCTCGACGACGGTTTCAACGACCGTTTCCACCACTGTTTCAGTGATCACACGGGTAACTTCTACCGGCACTTCTACTTCCACCGGTACTTCTACTTCTTCGGTCACTGTTTCCGTGATGACACGGGTGACTTCTACTGTTTCCGGCGTGCAAGCAATCAGCAGCGCCGCGAGAACAAAAAATAAGATTGAAAGGGTAAAGATTCGTCTGGTACTCATATTCTCTATTTCCTCCTAGCGGATTGGGGACATCCAGTATTAAGTATTCACTATTTGCCCCGATTATTGACAAGTGGTGGAATTATAACTAAGTTAGGCATGATGCCAAACGGCCGTACCCCCTTTTCAGCAACTCAGTTTCCTACCACACACGGCACAAGAATCCCTTCAAGTAAGCCGATTCTGGAGACGAAAGCAAGGTCGGATGATCAGCCCCCTGGTGCAAATACCGTATGATTTGCACATCTCGCCCGGCATCTACAGCTGCGCCAAACAGTACCTTCTGAAACAACTCCGCCGACACCAACCCCGAACAGGAAAAAGTGGCTAACAAACCGCCTGGGGGGAGCAACCGCAGCGCCAGCCAATTCAAATCCTTGTACCCGCGACAGGCGCGTTCAATATCTCGCTGGTTATGCGCAAACTTTGGGGAATCGAGGATGATTACATCGAACATTTGCCCGGCATCACGGTAATAACGCAGCACTTCAAAGGCATCACCGGCAATGTACTCATCCAACGGCCGTACCCACCCATTCAACGCCACGTTTTTCTCTGCCAACTCCAAAGCCTCTACCGAACTGTCAATATGCGTCACGGCCGTTGCCCCCGCCGCAATGGCATAAACGCCAAAACCGCCGGTATAAGCAAACACATTCAGCACACTTTTCCCGGCCACCAAATGCGGCTGGCACACGGCCGTGCGGTTTTCTCGTTGATCCAGGTATAAGCCCGTTTTGTGTCCGGTCAGTAACCGCGCTTGAAAACGCAGACCATTTTCCAGAATTTCCACCGGCTCTGGCGGCGCAACACCCCACAATATGCCGGTTGTCAGGGGCAACCCCTCTTTCCGGCGCACATCCACATCAGAACGCTCAACAATACCCTCTGGTTTTGCCAGGTCAACCAGGCATTCGGCCAGCAGCTTTTTTCGTTGGTCAATACCCAGGGTGAGACACTGCATAACCAGGGTACGGCCGTACCTGTCCACCACCAGCCCCGGCAGCCCATCCGCCTCTGCGTTAACCAATCGGTACGCAGTTGTCTGTGGCTCCAATGCCAGGAATTGCCGGGCTTCCATGGCCCGCACTAGACGACGCTGCCAGAAAGCCACGTCTATTGATTCGTTCACATCCCAACTCAGGATGCGGGCACGGATTTGAGAATGGGGATTGAAGTAGGCGGTAGCCAGGAGACGGCCGTGACCATCACCCACATACACCAGAGCGCCGGGCGCTGGTTGGCCCTCCACTTTGGCAATTGCCCCGGAAAACACCCAGGGATGATAATGCAACACCGGCTTTTCCCGCCCCGCTTTCAAGATGATCTTACCGTTGATTGGTTCCATAAATCAGCGACTATAGCCTTGATCAATGTCCTTAGCAAAAGCCTGGAAATGAAAACTATCTCTACTCACACTCAATTTTCACCGCTTCTTGATAGCCGCTCACCAGAGACGCCGCTAAGCTTGGCCTGTCGGTCATTCACAAACTCATAGGGAAGCATATGAATCGTAGAGCCATCCTCTTAATAATCACTCTCGTCGTTTTTAATCTAGTTTTTGTCTCCGTTACCCTGGCCGGGCTAAACCTGTTTGCGCCACGGCCCAACCGGGAAATGCTGCCAGCCACGCCGCAAAATGGAGCGGACACGGCCGTGTACCAATACCCCAATCGCCAACCCCAGGGCAGCGGCGGCGGTGAATATACCTTCCCGGACGACCACATCACAACCGGGCAACGGCAGCAAATCGAGGCACAACTCAGGGCCAATGTCACCCAATTACAAAACGATGGATTATTGCCAACAAATTATGCCCCGGAAACAGTTGCCTTTGGCTGGCCGGTACAACCAGCATACAATCTCGATGATTTTGGCTATCATGGCATTGCCAATTTTGTGGACCACAATTCTAACTATCCTTACCAACGGCGCGACTTTGCCTGCGGCGAACGCACCTACGACACCTACAGCGGTTATAACCATCCCGGCACCGACATTTTCACCTGGCCTTTCCCCTGGAGCCGCATGGACAACAACGAAGTCATGGTGGTGGCCGCCGCCGCTGGCGTTATTGTGCTGCGGGAAGATGGCAATTATGACCGCAACTGCGCCTTCACCGGTATGCCCTGGAACGCCATCTATATCCAGCACAGTGACGGCAGCATTGCCTGGTACGCACACATGAAAAACGGTTCCTTGACAAGTAAACAGGTAGGGCAATGGGTGGCCGCAGGTGAATATCTGGGCATCGTGGGCAGTTCTGGTAATTCCACCGGGCCACACTTGCATCTTGAAGTTCATGCGGCCAATGGGCTGACATTAGACCCTTATGCTGGCGTGTGCAATGCAACCAATCCCAATTCATTGTGGATGCAGCAACCCGCTTATTATGACACGGCCGTGAACAAAATCACCACCGGTTACGCCGCCCCCGTCATCACCGAATGTTCTACGCCCGAACAAAGCCACGAAGCCACCGCTTTTAACCCCGGCGATGACATCTACTTCACCACCTACTACCGCGACCAATTAGCCAGTCAACCCAGCTACTACACCATTTACCAGCCCGGCGGAGCCGTTTACCAAAGCTGGCAGCACAACATCCCCGATCCACACTACGCCGCCTCCTGGTGGTGGTGGGCTTTCGAAATACCCACCAGTGCCCCACAGGGATATTGGCAATTTGCCGTCACGCTCAACAGCCAGACCTACACCCACACTTTCCTGGTGGGGACGCCCCCACCCACGCCAATGCCCACGCCTACACCTCAACCCACCCCCCTGCCTACACCGGCTGTCATCACCGTCACCACCCCCAACGGCGGCGAAGTGATCACACCGGGCGCGGTGTTAAGCGTCACCTGGCAAGCGGCAGTAACGTCGGCCATGCAGGTAGATTTGCTGCACAATGCCCAGGTTTCACGGACATTGGGGCTGGCTGATAACGGCCGTATTTCCTGGACAATCCCCTTCAGCGCCAGCACCGCCATTTACAACATCCGCATCAGCAATACCCTCAGCCCTACGCAGTATGACGAGAGCGACAATGGCTTCATCATCGGCATCCTCGACCACCATCACTTTTTGCCTGTCATCCTCAAACCTTAACCTCGACTGGCAACCGGATTTTTGATAAAAATTCGGTTGCCTATGAACATCCGTGACGCATTTGAAGAGTTAAATCTGGAGCTAATCGCCGCCCGCAAAGCGATCCTGGAACGGGAACGCATTTTGGACACGATGGCGATTATTGATGTGGAGCTACAGACCAGACAGGCCGAATTGCCCGTGCTGGAAGCGCGGCGGCACCATGAATGGCTGGATGTAGCCGAATTGGAATCCGTGGGCGTAGCCACTCTCGTTTTCAGCGCCCTGGGACGCCATCAGCAGTTATTGGCACAGCAATTGCAGGAGTATCTGGAAGCCAAAGTGGCCTACGAACAGTGCCAACAGCGCATTGCCTCACTGCAAAATAACCTGAACCGCTTGAATGAGCAGTTGATCACACTGGCTGACTGTGAGGAAATCTACCAGGCACGGCGCGAAGAGCAAAAGGAATTTCTGCTGCGTCTGGACACGGCCGAAGCCCAACAATTACAGGCCATCACCGAATCATTGGCGCAAAACGAGGTCATGCTTAAAGAGATAGAAGAGGCGTTGCTGCACGGCCGTGCCGCCCATACTGCCCTCACCACCATCCAGAAACGGCTGTGCACCATCCAGGTCTCAGCTATCAACACTGCCCAACTTCTGGACGCGCTACTCAAAGATTCGCACCAGGCACAGTTGGCATTGGAATCATTCGAGCGCGAACTGCACGATACGGCCCAACCTTTCTGGGAAAACCACGATCCACAGCGCCCGGAACTGGCCGATTCCCCTTTCTCATTTCTGGCGCTGGCAACCCAACTGTTAACATCCCCCAACTTCGACGAACGCCTCAAATTGTGGCAGCAGCATATTGACCGGTTGTTGGTGCATGTGAATGGGCTGTTGGAAATGGTGGACGGCCGTGCCGCCCACCTGCGCGCCACCCTCAGCCAACTGCGCCAGGAACAGGCCACCCTCATTGAAACCATGTGGCAGCCAGACAAATTCCCGGCGGGGCCGCCAGATGTTTAACCTATTGCCTTTCAATCGTATAAATCCCGTTCTTGAATAAACGGCCGTGCGTTGGGTGAACGGCATAGGAAATTTCTTATGCTGATGATACGAGAATGCAAGTCTGGCATTCCAAATTCCTTACAAATTGGAGTTACGCAAATAAACATCATGGTTCGCTATCGTTTTGTCCTCGTATTGACCCTTCTTTTCTTGTTCGCTGGCTGTACACCCTCACGCCCTACCGGCGATGCGGTGACAGTAGAGGTGACACGCGCCACAAAAACACCGAATCCCGCCACGCCCGCCACATTTGCCACCCAACCTGTTGTTGCCACGCCGACAATGACGCCAACACCTACGCCCACCGCAACGGCTTCACCCACACCCACAGCTTCGGCTACGCCGACAGTTTCACCCACACCTACAGCCGCCTTGCCCGACCCGGCCACGCTGGAGGTTATGATTACCGACACCGTGACTTCGCCCAACGGCCGTTGGCAAGCCATCTCCACTCAATCCGAAGCCATTATAGTCAATGAATCGCCTGAATATTACGTGAGCCTGACTGTCACCGATGGCACAACCACCTGGACGCCGGTGGCTGAATGGCGCGGTTTTGGTTTAGGCCATATGTGGCCGGCGGCCTTCCAATGGTCGCAAGACGGCCGCACCCTTTACTACACCAACCTGGGTGGCATTGATGGCTGTTACTATTTCACGAACGGCACAGACCTCCACCGCCTTGATCTCAGCGACGGCCGTATCACCGAGATTTTGCCCCAATATCAAACCCTTAACCTCTCTCTATCACCCGATGAAGCCACCATGACTTATATTGATTATGATTATGATGGGAATGTTGTCTCCTTTGTTGTCCATGATCTGGCAACGGGAGAGGAACAAAGCGTTGCCATTTCTGAACCGGGAACATACGCTCAGGCGGGTCAAATTTACTGGTCAGCGGATGGGAGTGAAGTGGCCGTACTCACCCTCATTTACGACATCTGCCAGCCTACCGAAAGCAGCAGCATTGTGCGCATCAATCTGGCAAAAATGACGGCCGTCACCCTCATCCCCCAAGATGATCGCCACCTGCGAATCCTCGACTGGCCCGACCCCACACAGCCAGAAATCCGCCTGTTCGATAAAGATGGCAACAGGTGGTGGCTGGACATCCATTCCGGTGAGTTGAACCAGGAAGAGTAACACTGACTGGCTCTAATTGATTGTCGTATTCACGTTTGCCCTGTGCTAAGATGGGCTGGAAATGAGGTGAATCATGCTGACGACAGTGCAGGCAATTGTGGAAGATGATCAAATTAATCTAGTGGTGGCCGTTCCCTCGCGTTCAGGGCAGCGACTGTTGATTACATTTCTAACCGATCTGGATTCTCAATTTTGGGCTGACGCCTGCCAGGATAGTTTAGACGCCATTTGGGCCAACGAAGAGGATGACATTTATGCCCAATTACTCGAAGGGTGACAAAGAGCAGCTAGATCATTCCTTGAGGCAGTGGTTGGGATCGTAAAACTTCCCCTCACGGCCGTCTCCACCCCTGACCCCCTCACCTACTCACCCCATCACCGCAGCGTCATGTCGGCGATCATGGTCAGGAAGGTGTTGGTAGCCAGGTCGTTGTAGCTGGCGGAGGGGGCCTCGGCCCAGGCGACGACCTCTTGCTCCCCGGCCACCCGCGCCATGATGAACCCCCACACGGTGCCCAACCCGGCTACATCATAGCTGAAGTCCACGCGATGCCAGACGTACCCCGCCAGGGGGAAGAGTGTTGGCTCGCTGGCGCGGAAGTTGTCCACACCGGCGCCGGCGTCGCGCACGAGGGCGGTGACGACTGCCGCAGTGTCGCGGCTGGCTGGCTGGGTACGCAGGGCGACGAACGTGTATTGGCCGGCGTTGAACCGCTCCCAGCCGTTGGCTTGCTGGTAGGTGAAGTTGGCGGGCTGGGCGACGCTGAATGTCTCCAGGTCTACGGTGGCCCATTGCCCTGGCTGTAGACCGACGCCCACGGTGCCGGATTCCCAGGTGTCGGCGATGGTCACGGCCGTCTGCACGGTATTGCTCTCGTCACTGCTACGGCCGTCCACATCCACCACATACCCATTCCGGTTTGCATCTATAAAGGTCAGGAACACACCCGAATGGGGGATGCCCGCGGTATTGGTATAGCCGTAGGCGGTGCTGAGCGCCTGCCGCCCGTCTACGACCCGCGCTTCCTCGAAGAGAATATCTACCGCCCCGAACTGTTGCAGCGTTTGTTGTTTGAGCGTTTCGGCCGTCACGCCTTCGGCGAGTTGGGGATAGATGGTGATGAGGAGCTGCGTATCGGTCAGTTGGCTGGCACTGTAGAGCAGAGTGTCTTGATAGCGGGGTTCGTGCCATGACTGGGGATAGAGGAAGCGGAAACCGAGATAGGGGTCAAGGTACGCCTGATAGTCGGCCAGTTCCTCGCGGTTGGTGACGGTGAGATCGAGGAATTGCACGGCCGTATCCCCCGCCACATTCTCCGCCACCATACCCAACGAGTAGAGACCGTCGGGCAGGGGCAGCCACTCATAATAAAGCTGCCGGTTCTCATCAAAAAAGAGGCTGACCCCTGGCTCATGGCTGAACGCCACGTTCGCCTCATAAAAGTCATAGAGCTGAAACTCGTCACCCGGTTGGGGCAGAATCTCCGCCGGGGCCTTGCTCTCATCTGACTGCACGGCCCACACCTTTACCAATGCGCCGGTGGCATGGTCAAAGACAAGATTGGCGTCCACAAACCCCTCTTCGTTGGCGCGACGCAGCCTTCCCTGCACGGTGAATTGGGTGCTGCCGGGCGTCGTCGGCCACATAACCACGTAATCCCCGTTATTGTTGGCGTCGTAGAGATAGGTCACTTCAGTATCCCAGATGAAGAAATCCTCATGCACCCCATCGCGCCACTCCACAATCTGCGTGCCATCGGGCAAATGGGTCGGTTCGGGGATCAGATTGTCATATTCAACCAGCCGCCGACGGCCGTCCGCCCCATTTTGCGTCACCAACAGCCGCACCGCCTCAATATCTCGCCCCGCGACCTGAAATCCGATGAACGCAGGGTCTTGCACCCCCACCACTGCATTCAGTTTATTGTGCAATGTCAAGGTCGGGGGTGTCAGCGCCGCCTGCCCCACTTGATGGTAGCTTTGCAGGAAGGCATCCCAATTCGGCAATTGGGTCACACTGCTATAATCTGCGTTATAAAAGTCGGCGCGGCGGGGAAAATAGACGGCCACCCCTTGACTGTTCTTAAACCCAGGGCCATGGGCACTGGTGATCACCGCCTGGTTCACGGCCGTCATCACCCCTTCTGCCGCCAGTCGCACCGCTTCATCCGGGCTGCGCTGCGCCAGAATGTGCGCAAAGTGATGCAGGTCAACGGCCGCGTACTGATCCACCTCCTCCGGGTACACACGGGCAAAACTCTCCGCCCCACTGCGGGCATCCCCAATCGCACTGGCAACGAAGGCCGGTTCTTGGGCCAGCGCCGCCGCCAATTGCTCCACGCTATAGGTCAGGGCGGGCAGTTGGGCCAGATCAACGGCCGACATGGTGACAAAATCTTCGTTGGCAACGGCCGTGTAATGGCTGATGAAACCCTCGACCATCTGCGCCGCCAACTCACGGCCGTCCATCTGTGGCCGGGCATACAAACTGCGCAGCAGGCTCTCATAGTTCCAGCCCAGGCCAGGGGTCAACTCTTCCGAGGCAACGGCGATATGGGCATACGGCCGTAGCACATTGAACACATCCAACTGCCCCATCAAACAGGCGTCAAATCCAATGATGTCTAATTGATCCACCCCCGCCTCTGCCAGCGCCCCGGCCACATCCGCCAGGCTCAGATTGTCATTAGCCTCAAATTCCGCCGCATCATTATCAAACGCCACCCCCTGCCAGCCCGCCCCATGATTCCACAATACCAGCGCGTATTGATTGGCCGGGTAATTTTGCACCCCCCAACGAATAAAGTCCGCCAGCACCGCCGGGTCGCCCATATTTTGCTCCCCCAACGTCAACAATGGCTCGGCGGTAATGAGAAACGGGTCAGCATCACCCACAATGCGATACCGGCGCGTGTCCGTCCAATCTCCCTGCTCCGCCGATTCACCAACCGCCCGGTCAATTTGCACCAGCACATTCACCTGCTCCGAACTGCCCGCCGCCTCCATCTCGTTCATATCCAGCAGCGCCGCCTGCTCCAGGTTATTGTCAGCCGCCATATACACCAGCACCGTCCAATCGGCCAGCGCCCCATCATGCGTCGCCGTCGGCAAGGGGGCGGAGGTCGCCGGAGGCGTGGGGGTGGCCAGCGCGGCCGTGGGTGTAGGCACCACAGCACTACCTTCCATTGCCGCAATGGTAGATACGGGTTGAATGGGGGTGGGTACGGCCGTTTCCCCTCCCGGCACCTCACACCCTGCCAGCAAAACCATCACCCCAAAAGCAAAAAACAGAGACAATTGACTTCCCCCAGAAGCCAAAGCTCTTAAAGCGCGGTACTTTATATAACTGAACAACTGTCTTGGCATCATCTTCTCCTGCCCAAATAGTAACAATCAGCTACAAGAAGGGCAAAACCTCAACCACAATCACATTTCTTGAAAAATTTATGCCCTTGCCATCAGGAAATGGGGCAGTGGCAGCCGTACCGAGGGCAGTGGCAGCCGTACCGAGGGCAGTGGCAGCCGTACCGAGGGCAGTGGCAGGCGTACCGAGGGCTGTGGCAGGCGTACCGAGGGCTGTGGCAGGCGTACCGAGGGCTGTGGCAGCCGTACCGAGGGCTGTGGCAGCCGTCCGAGGGGCTGTGGCAGCCGTACCGAGGGCTGTGGCAGCCGTACCGAGGGCTGTGGCAGGCGTACCGAGGGCAGTGGCAGCCGTACCGAGGGCTGTGGCAGCCGTCCGAGGGGCTGTGGCAGCCGTACCGAGGGCAGTGGCAGCCGTACCGGGGGCAGTGGCAGCCATAAAAAAAGACCCGGTGGGTTTCCTAAACCCACCGGGCCTTTCTCTACTCAAATCTCCAGGTAGAACTTCCATGCTTCCGGCACATTCCCAGAGGCCACCAGGTAATCCACACGTGGCGTCTTTGGTTCCCAACGCAGCGTCATGCCAGCTTCATGGGGGGTGCGGTCGTTTTTACGGCCGTTACAATCCGCACAGGCACAGGCCGTATTCACCCAGGTATTACGCCCGCCGCGACTCTTCGGCAGCAGGTGGTCAATGGTGAAGTCATTAGGGTGCAGGGTACGGCCGTGGCGTTTCTCCCCGGCATGTACCCCACAGTAAATACAGGTGAAACCGTCCCGTTTCAACACTCCCTGGCGGCTCCAGCGTGTGCCCCTTTGCGGCACATTCACATACCGCCGCAGCCGCAGCACCGTCGGAATCGGGTGCGTCTCCGCAATACCCGCCAGCGCCACCACCTCCTCCGTCACCGCATCCACCGCCTCGCGCAGCAGCAGCGACAGCGCCCGTTTTTTGGGAATCACTGCCAGTGGCTCGTAGGTTGCGTTTAACAGTAGAATCGCTGCCATGTTTGTCTCCGTAACCCGTGAGCCGTAAACCGTAACCCGTGACGGACTACGGATTACGAATTACGGGTCACGATTCAACCACGAATAAAGTCAGCGATGAGCGACGGCACGGCCGTGTCAAAGCCCACCACATCAAGCATACCAGCGTCATTCGGATCGGCAACAGAAAAACGGTTAGCCACCATGCCCACCACCACCAGTTTGGCCGGAATACCCGTCCGCCGACGGTATTCTTGCAATGCCTGGGTCGGGTGAACACTGCCATACCACGTCTCACTGTCCGTGTACACCACAAACGCATCCGCCTGCACTCCATTCGCCAGCGCCCACAGCATCGGCTGGGCCACATCCGTCGCCCCAAATGGCAGGTCGCTCACCGCTTTCACGGCGTCATCCAGCCGTTGCCGCGGCGAGATGTTCAACCGCACCATCTGATGCGAGAAGCCAATGATGCTCACGTGCTGTTCCGTTGCCGCCGTCACCAGCGCCATCGCTGCCGACGCCACCCGCGGCGTCAGCCCCGGCACACCGGCCACCGTGCCCATGCTCATCGAGCCAGACACATCCAGCGCCAGCACCAACCGTTTGCCCGTCGCCTCCACATTCTGGAACGCCCCGTAAAACGCCTGATCCAGCGCATCTACAACGGCCGTCACCGGTTCCCACGTCAGCCCACCGCGTGCGCCACGGCCGTGCCGGTAAGTCAGCAGCGCCGCCAGCACCGCCACCGGATGCACCCGCGCCCGGCGCAGTTGTTCCGCATCCACCAGCCGTGCCGCTACTTGTTCAGTCTCCGCGCCCAAAGGCGTCAGCACCCCATTGGCCGTCAGCCGGGCCAGGTTACGCAGCAGCGCCGTCAGCGGCAGGCGTGGCAGCAGCGTCCGCCACACATCCGCCTCGGCCAGCCATTGCGTGGGAATCGCCTCCCAGGGCAGGCCGTACTCCTCTACCAACCGCTGCACATCCCCCACCGAGGTGGCTTGTTTCGCTTGCTCAAAGGCCCAGATGGTTTGTAGTGCGCTGTCATCCGGGGCAGCGGTTAGCACGTTGGCCGCCCCCCAACCCTGTGTCATCCAGTGGAAGAGCTGGTTGTGTACGGCCGTAGGCGCTTGCGGATGGGCCAGTCGCAGGGCATCACGGTGGCTCCAGCCATCCCGTTGTTGGTATTTCACCGCCTGGTAAGCCAGCCGCTCCGCATCCATGCCGGTGTACCAGTTCGCCACACCCCGGCGCAGCGCCCGGCCCCAGCCCCGGAACCCTTCCACAAACTCCATGAAGTGAAAGAGGTGCGTACCCGTGCGGGCCACTCGCGGCAGGGCGGCAATGGCCGCTTGTCGCGTGGCTTCGTCGCCCAACCCGGCGGCCATGGCCAGCACAAACAGGGCGGGGTCGTTGCGGGGGGCACGGCCGTTCTCGGAAATTTCCACCACGCGCGCGACCACGCGACGGCCGTCGGCTTGCAGGCAGCGCAGCACCGCTTCCGCATTCTCGCGGGTCAATTTCTGCGGCTGGATGTAAAACGTGCCGCCTTCCGAGCCCAGCACCAGGAAACGGTCAAGCTGCATCCAGTCATCCACTGCCCAGGCGTAGCCACCGGCTGAGTTGGCAACCTGGTTGCTACCCGGAATCGGCTGGCTCTGCGGCGTTTGCCGCGTGGAAAAAAGTTGTCGCAGTTTTGTCATGTTGCACCTCCTTTTGAAAATAATCAAAGATTGCGCAGATTGCGCAGATAAAAATCGGTGTAATCTGCGTAATCTTTGATTTTCATTTATCACGGTGGGCAAGGGACGCCGATGGGGTAAAAAGCAGATTCACAGTCTGGTAACCCATCAACTCCGGCCCACCAGCGGGGCGTGCGAGGGTCGAACTCGCTTACGCTTTCGCGCTGTTTCCAGATAACCGTTCGCCGCCGGCCCGGCAATGCCGGTCTAGGGCTTGCGGGGCAAGGATTGGGAACGTTAACGCCCCAAAGTGAGTAAAACACAGGCGGGCAAATGTGAGAGTGGGCGGTACACCGGCCAACAGTTACGCCGACCGGCTGCTGCTCTCCAACAGCAAAACCCAGGGTGAGGATAACCCACGCTCTCCGGCCCGCCTTGTGCTTTATCCAGTTGACGAGGGTGGAATTGAACCACCGCCGACGGACTTATGAGACCCGCGCTCTACCATTGAGCTACTCGCCAAAACAGTCGGCCGTCCAGGAATTGAACCTGGTGCTTCCGCATATCAGACGGATGCGCTGCCGTTGCGCTAACGGCCGTTAGCCAAAAGGGTGACTGGCGAGGCTCGAACTCGCGGCCTTCTGGGCCACAACCAGACGCTCTGCCAACTGAGCTACAGCCACCATGGAAAGGTAATCGGTAAAGGTTGCTCGGATGAGCGATTATCGTTTACCGATTGCCGATTTCGGTTAGTCCAGAAAAGCTACCGTGGCCGGACGGCCGCCAGCAGCATTGCCGCGTTCGGCGGCCATGTCGACACGGTGCCAGAAGGGCAGTTCGATGGTTTTGTGGTCAGGATGGCGCACCTTGCCCCGTGCATACACAGTGGGATTACGGCGCATCAACCGCCAGTTCCATGCTTTGGCCTCTGGCTGGCGCTTGATCAACTCCTGATATTGCCGTTCGGTCAGTCCCGCCGGATGACGGCTGCTCACATACACGGCCTCGCCGCCCAGCCGGATGATTTCGTCTACGATGTGTGGTTTGCCAAACGGCCGTTGCAGTGGTTCCTGCCGCAAAATCAGACCGACATCAAAGGGGCGGAAGGCGGGTTCGGGGATGAAGAACCATTCACCCTGCCGGACAAAGCCAGCATTACGCCGCTTGTGCCAATCCTTTGGCCGGACACTCTGTCGCCATTGTGACTGCACGACGTTGGGTGGTTTCAGTGCTTCCATGGCGTCAGCCACCCCGGCGATACCTTGTTGGTCGGGCACAGAAGCAATGAACCAATGGCGTTCGTCATGGCCGCACAGGAATTTGTCTTTGCTGACTTCCACCTGGCTGTGGTCAAATCTCTTAACCAGCAGCAGGAGGTGACGCCAATCCGGGCGTACATCGGTGGCGACAAATTCGAGGCTGTCCGCGTCGCTTGGCCAGATGTCCAGCGTGAACTGTTCCTGACGACGGCCGTGTGCCACCACATTCAGGATGTAGCGGGTTTCGGCCGGTTCCAAAACACGCGCCCGCCGCCAACGCGACCAGGGAATGAAAGGGCCGTCATGCACCGTTACCTGCAAATCAGCGCCCATACGACCAAAGTGGTCTTTCAACATGTCAATGTTCATCAGTTTTGTTCTCCAAATTCAGATCAGCCACTTCATCAATAATTCAAAAGAGCATAGGACTGAGATTTGGTATGGTTTTCCAGCATGTTTCACCTCCTGCAATCCATGCCCGCTGTGGCCGGTTTCCAACCGCGCCACTGCCGGTATCTGTTTGCACTAAAACAACCTCTTACCCAGCGGAAAGGGAGGGAGTTGAACCCCCAAGGGCTTGCGCCTCGTCGGTTTTCAAGACCGCTGCCGTCGCCCATCGGCTTGCCTTCCCAAAATCTATGCCAGGCCTCCGAATCGAACGGAGGCCCTGTCCAGGACAGCCATCCTGTGCTTCAGCCAGGCGCTGCTACCAACTGAGCTACCCCGGCTCCAAAAGCCCCAAGGGGAATTGAACCCCTGCTACAAGGTTGAAAGCCTTGTGTCCTGCCATTAGACGATAGGGCCGTCATGGGTTGAGCAGGACTCGAACCTGCGCAGCACCGATTGATGCAGTTGGTTTACAGCCAACTCCCTTTGCCGCTCGGGACACCAACCCTTGTGTACCTCTGGTAGGATTTGAACCTACAACCTTCTGGGTCGAAACCAGGCGCTCTCATTCCATTGAGCTACAGAGGCAAAAGTTTGTACCGGCGGCAGGATTTGAACCTGCAACGGCCGTGGTCTGAACACGGTGCGTCTGCCAGATTGCGCCGCGCCGGCATAAAACAAGTGAGCCGCGAGGGCATCGAACCCCCAACCTGCGGTTTAAAAGACCGCTGCTCTGCCGATTGAGCTACCGGCCCCAGACGGAAGGGGCAGGAATTGAACCTGCATTGGTTATTTCACCAAACTCGTTTAGCAAACGAGCGCCTTACCATTCGGCCACCCTTCCTAATAATAGAGATTGGGAGATTAGGAGATTGAGTCTCTCAATCTCCTAATCTTATTCCCCAAGCGGAGAGCGGGAATTGAACCCACATTTTCTCTATGGCACAGAGAGGTTCTGCCGGTTGAACTACCTCCGCAGGTGCTCCGAGAGGCTTCGGGGATGCAGCGACGAAATGGGTCACTACCCTCTCGGAGACGGTTGAGCCAGTAGGCATGGCAGGACTCGAACCTGCGGCTTCCTTCTTGTAAGGAAGGCACTCTACCCAACTGAGTTGCACGCCTGTGGTTAAGCTGGCGGCGGGATTCGAACTCGCGCACGGCCGTTTACAAGACGGCTGCTCTTCCAATTCTGAGCTACACCAGCAAAAAACAGTCAAGGTGGAAGGAATCGAACCTCCGGCTCAGCGTCCCAGGCGCCGCATGTTCCCATTACACCACACCCTGAAGTCGGTAATTCGTAATCGGTAATCCGTGATCCGAAGTCCGATTACCGATTACGGCTACTACGGGGCCAGGGTTCGAACCTGGATTGGCTGATTCAAAGTCAGCGGTCCTGCCGGTTAGACGACCCCGTACCAAACAAATGAGAAGAGGAGGGAGAGACGGCCGTACACGGCCGTCTCTCCCCAAAAAAGGAGTTGAGGCTTGTGCCCCATAAGAAGGAGGGAAGAGGAAGAAAATTCGGCGACACCCCACAAGTGGTCGCCAGCAGGTGAGATAGGGCTTGAACCTACAGCCTGTGGTTTTGCGCGTTTTAGAAAACGCCAACCACCGCTCTACCAGTTGAGCTACTCACCTGTATGTGTGGACTGCGCGGGAATTGAACCCACATTTCTGCGTTGCAGGCGCAGCGTCTTCCCGTTGGACGACCAGCCCATGTTGAAAATGGGAACGGCAGGAGTCGAACCTGCAACCCCTTCGTTATGAGCGATAACCGACTACTGCCGGCCCACGCAAAATGGTCAAGAAATAGCAATCGGGTTTTTAGTGCTCTACCAATTGAGCTACGTTCCCACAGGCTGCAAGAGCAGGAGTCGAACCTGCACCTGACCGATTAACAGTCGGCGGCTCTGCCATTAAGCTATCTTGCATTGTTGGCGGTCTCGACCGGATTTGAACCGGCGATCTCTGGTGTGACAAACCAGTGGGATTCCAGGCTTCCCCACGAGACCGGAAGTGATCCGCGAAGAACGCGAAAGGATGCGAAGTCTGGCACTCTTTTTCTCTGCGCCTCCGCGTTAAAGCTAAAAAAGGGCGGTATGTGATTGTTAACGTGCCATACTGCACACGGCCGTGACTGCCATTTGTTTGGGGCGATTGAACAAGGCATCTTTGACCCTGCTGCTATCGTCAGTTGGGGTAGTCTACGGCCTGGATTTGCCCAAGGGGGCGAGAAATAAAAAGCGCGGGCTGTATTGCCCGCGCCACGTTGCTGCTGTTCCTGGTGTGAATGCGTTACCCCGACAGGGATAACGAGTGTGGCACGGACGAACATGCACTTGTGCGCGGGCTGAGCCATTGACCGGACGCCAAATCATACATCTTTTCTATTGAGTTCCGTTTGGTTTGTTGATGGCAAAACATGTCAATCATTCTCCCGTCACAAAGTTTATGTTACGGTTGCCAGCATAACACACGTCGGTCAATATGTCAAGATATTGATATTACGACATTTTTGACGACATTTTGGTCTTCATTCAAGGAGCGGGTTATGATGGAGGCATGACCACTTTGATGACCATTGGTGAACTGGCGAAACGGGTGGGGCTACGGCCGTCTGCTCTGCGCTATTATGAAGAACAAAGATTGCTAAAGCCGGACGGCCGTACCGAATCCGGCTACCGGCTCTATGGTCCCACCGCCGAACAAACCCTTCGCCTGATCCAACGCGCCCAACGGCTAGGGCTTTCGCTGGACGATATTCGTCGTCTGCTGGAGGGTTACCAGAGCGGCAATCTCAGCGACGAAACCATCGTCCAGGTGGTAGAAGCCCGCGCCATCACTCTGGAACAGCAATTGACCGAGTTGCTGGTTTACCAACACGAACTGGACCTTTTTCTGCAAGACATCCGCCACGAGCAGGGAGGGCCAGCCTCACAAGAACATTCGGGCACAGAGCACATCAACCAACTGCTGGAACATATCTGCCTGAACCCCCATCAACAAACAGCGCGAAACTGGCTGGATTGGCTGATTGATGTGGCCGGTTGCCAATTGCATAGCCAGGCTGGGCAGGCCATCCTCAAGCAATTAGAAGGGCAGCACAGCCACATCTGGCGCGAAGACGAAGGCTACCACATCCTCATCGTCAACCATGATCCCACCATTGGCCGGACGCTGGCCGACCTGACCCGGCTGGAAAATGATTGTGACGCGCCCACACATGCAGATTTAACGGGCGTGACCCACCACGACGCCGACGGCCATCACTTGATTGTGCGGGGGGATAACGCCTTCATTTACGCCCGCCTGTTCCTGGCGTTAGAACAACAGACTTGACTTTCAACCCGGCTTGAAGGTGTAGGATAGTGGCACGTTGCAAGTAGCAAGTGGCAGGTATCTACTTGCCACCTGCAACCCATAGAGAGCGAACAATGGTTAATACACAAACTTACACTTTCGAGATTCAAGGCATGGACTGTGCGGGCTGTGCCCGGACGTTGGAAAAAGGGGTGGGACAATTGGCGGGCGTTTCCCACTGTGAAATCAATTTCACGACGGAGAAGATGACCCTGGTGGGCGATGTGAACCGGGAAATGGTGATTGCTCAGGTGCGCGAATTGGGATATGACGTGAAACCTGACCGGGCCGATTCCCCCTTGCCCGATGTTGCCCCACCTAACTTTCTGCAATTCATGTGGCAGCGAACGGACACGCGATTGGCGCTGCTGGGGGCCTTGCTCATTTTGCCCGGTTTGCTGCTGGTGGAAATTGGTGGGCAGGAGTTGGCCTGGGTGAATATGCTGTCGGTGGCGGCCATGATTGCCGCCGGGTGGCCGATTGCCCGCAGTGCGTGGACGGCCGTGCGCCTGAACCGGGAGATCAACATCAACGTGCTGATGACAGTGGCGGCGGTGGGGGCGGTGGTCATTGGCGCGTATACCGAGGCGGGCATGGTGATGGTGCTGTTTGCCATTGGCGAGGCGTTGGAAGGGTAT
The DNA here is from genome assembly GCA_964467705.1 of uncultured Ardenticatenaceae bacterium. Taxonomy (GTDB): domain Bacteria; phylum Chloroflexota; class Anaerolineae; order Promineifilales; family Promineifilaceae; genus CAADGU01. Next base: position 17,500 of record CAYXUZ010000101.1, read on the forward strand.
ACCGCCGGGCGCGCCCGCCATGCCATTCGCAGTCTGATGGCGGTGGCTCCTAATGAGGCCAACCGGTTAGTAGACGGCCGTCCGCAACCCATCCCCATTGGCGAACTAGAAATTGGGGATGTGATTTTGGTAAAACCGGGCGAAAGGGTGGCGATGGACGGCCGTGTCCGCTCCGGCCATTCTGCCCTCAACCAGGCCCCCATTACCGGCGAAAGTGTGCCCGTTGACCGGCAGCCGGGTGATACCGTATTTGCGGGTAGCATCAACGGCCAGGGGGCGCTAGAAATTGAAGTGACCCATCTGGCCACCGACAACACCATCAGCCGCATCATCCAGATGGTGGAAGAGGCGCAGGAGAAAAAAGCACCGACTGAGCGCTTTGTTGACCAGTTTGCCCGGTATTACACCCCGGCGGTGATGGTGCTGGCGCTGCTGGTAGCGACCATCCCGCCGCTGTTTTTTAATCAGCCGTTTTGGAATGAGGGTGATTCGTTTGGCTGGTTGTATCGAGGATTAGCGCTGCTGGTGGTAGCCTGCCCCTGTGCGCTGGTCATCAGCACCCCGGTGGCCATCGTCAGCGCCATCAGCAATGGGGCACGGCATGGGGCGTTATTTAAGGGCGGAGCGTATGTGGAGGCGCTAAGTCGCGTGCAGGCAGTGGCCTTTGACAAGACGGGCACATTGACCGAGGGCAAACCGGCGGTGGTGGCGTTGCGCACGGCCGTATGCGCCGATGGGTCGTGCGCCGATTGTAACGATTTGCTGGCACTGGCGGGGGCGGTGGAGCAGCAGAGTGAACATCCGCTGGCGCAGGCGATTGTTCAGGAGACGGCCGTGCGCGGCCTGGATCAACAATTTGCACCGGCGACCGGGGTGATGGCGTTGACAGGACAGGGGGTGACGGGGCAGGTAGACGGCCGTATTGTTACCATTGGCAGCCACCCCTATTTTGAAGCGAGCGTGCCGCATACTGAAGCAGCATGTGACCAGGCGCGGATGGATGCTGGGCAGGGTTTTACGCCGTTGATGGTGAGTGTGGACGGCCGTTATCTGGGCACAATCAGCGTAGCCGACACCGTGCGCCCGGACAGCCAGGCGGTCATTCGCCAGTTGCAGGCGGCGGGTATCCGGCACACCATCATGCTGACGGGCGACCAGTCAGCGGTGGCCCAAGCGATTGCCGACGCGGTGGGGGTGACGGATGTGCGGGCGGAGTTGATGCCGGGGGATAAAGTCACGGCCGTGCGCGAATTACAGCAGCAATTTGGCAAAGTGGCTATGGTCGGCGACGGTATTAACGATGCGCCCGCACTGGCGACGGCCGATGTGGGCATTGCCGTCGGCGGCGCAGGAGCTACAGCGCAGGCCATGGAAACGGCCGACATCACCTTGATGAGCGAGGGACTGAAAATGCTGCCCTTTGCTTACCGGTTGAGCCGGGCGGCGATGAATAATATCCGTTTTAATGTGGCTTTTGCCATTGGCGTGAAGTTCTTTTTTATGCTGCTGGTGCTGGCGGGGCAGAGCACTATGTGGATGGCCGTCGCCGCCGACATGGGCACCTCCCTGCTGGTGACGTTGAACGGGATGCGGCTGTTAAGGGTACGGCCGTGACAGATGCCTGACAAGGTAACATCAGGTTGCCTACCCCTTGATAGCTGGCTATAGTTTCTCCGTACTTAATTCTCTTTTTCTTTGCCTCTTTTCATTCTTTGCACCTTGGCGTTAAAAAAACGAGGATTCTATGGCGGCGACACAATTTTTTGGTGAACGGATTAAACGGAATGAAGACCCCCGGCTGCTGACGGGACAGGCGTTGTTTACGGATGATGTACACTTGCCGGGCATGGCCCACGCCGCTTTTGTGCGCAGCCCGTATGCCCATGCCCGCATCCTGAGCATTGATACGGCAATGGCGGTGGAGAAAGAGGGAGTGCTGGCGGTGATCACGGCCGTAGACCTGGGCGATTACTGGCAACCCGGCCCCTTGCTCGTGCCGCCGCCGCCCGTGAAAGATATTGTCTTCAACCAGCGCACCCAAGTGCCGTTAGCCAAAGACAAAGTGCGGCACGTGGGGGAACCGGTAGCGCTGGTCATCGCCGAAAGTCGTTACCTCGCCGAAGATGCCGCCGAACTGGTCTTTGTGGATTATGAGCCGCTCACGGCCGTGACCGACCTGGAACTTGCCCTGCAACCCGGCGCATCCCTGGTGCATGACGACCTGGGCAGCAATATCTCCGCCCATGTGCTGCAAAAAAAGGGGGATTACGCCATCGCCAAAAGCCAGGCCGACCTCCTCATCCAGCACCGCTTCCACTATGACCATGGCATCGCCGCCGCTATGGAAAACCGGGGCGTGGTCGCGGAATGGGATCGCCGTGCCCAAAAGCTGACCATCTGGGACACTACGCAAGCGCCTGTTTTCATCCGCAATGGCATGGCCGCGCTGCTCGGCCTTTCCGAAAACCAGGTGCGGGTGATTGCTCTCTTTATCGGGGGCGGTTTTGGGCCAAAGATTATGATGTTTTATCCCGAAGAGGTGCTGGTTCCCTGGGCGGCGATGCGGTTGAACCGGCCCGTCAAGTGGATTGAAGACCGCGCCGAGAATTTTGTAGCCACCACCCATGAGCGTGGGCAAATCCATGATGTGGAGGCGGCGTTTACACGAGACGGCCGTATCCTGGGCATTCACGACGTATTCCTGCACGACCAGGGGGCTTACGCGCCCTACGGCCTGACGGTAGCCCTGAACAGCCAGTGTACGCTACTGGGGCCGTATGATATTGCCCATTATGAGTCGGCGTTTACGGCCGTGTTCACCAACAAAACGCTCGTCACCCCTTATCGCGGCGCGGGGCGGCAGCATGGCGTTTTTGTCATTGAGCGGCTGCTGGACATCGCCGCCCGCGAATTGGGCATAGACAAAGCGGGAATTCGCCGCCGCAACTTCATCCCGCCAGACAAATTCCCCTACAACAATGAAATCATCTACCAGGACTTCGCCCCGCTCACCTATGACAGCGGCAATTACGCCCCCATTTTAGACAAAGCGTTGGATATGATTGGCTATGAGAAATTCTACCGCGAAATCCAGCCGCAGGCGCGGGCCGAGGGGCGGCATCTCGGTTTGGGCATTGTGGCCTATGTGGAAGGGACGGGCATTGGGCCGTATGAGGGGGCGCGGGTGCAGGTGCAGAGCAGCGGGCGGGTCAGCGTGGCTACCGGTATTGGCACACAAGGGCAAGGGCATTTTACCAGCTTTGCTCAACTGGTAGCCGACCAGGTCGGTGTGCATGTGGCCGATGTGGATATTGTCACCGGGGATACCGACCAGTTTCACTGGGGTGCGGGCACGTTTGCCAGCCGGGGGGCGGTGGTGGCGGGCAACGCCATCAACGAAGCCGCCCATGATGTGCGCCAGAAAATCCTCAAGCTGGCGGCCGATTTTTTGGAAGCGGCGGAGGAGGATTTGGTATTGGGCGACGGCCGTGTCCACGTCAAGGGCACGCCGGACAAAGCCATCCCGCTCGGCCAACTGGCGCAGCGGGCCAACCCCATGCGCGGCGCGGTCAAACCGGGCACGGAGCCGGGGCTGGAAGCGACCAACTATTTCGGCCCGGAATATGGAGCTACGGCCGCCGGTGTCCACGCCATGATCGTGGAAGTAGACCCAGGCACTTGCGAAGTCAAAATCCTGCAATACGTGGTCGTGCATGATTGTGGCCGGGTGATCAATCCGCTCATCCTGGATGGGCAAATTCAGGGCGGCGTGGCTCAAGGTATTGGCAACGCCTTTTACGAGCAAATCATCTACGACGCCGACGGGCAACTGCTCACCGGCTCATTCATGGATTACCTGCTGCCCACCGCCACCGATGTGCCGCGCATCGCCATCGGCCACGAAGTGACCCCCTCGCCGCTGAATCCGCTGGGCATCAAGGGTGCAGGCGAAGCAGGCGCTATCCCCACCGGCCCGCTCTTTGCCCAGGCCGTCGAGGACGCCTTAACCCACCACCCCACCCTGGAAATCCGCGAAATCCCCCTCAGCCCTGGCAAATTGTGGAACCTGGTTAACGAGGCAAGTTAGTCCATAACATGAATCTGCAACGTTATCGCCCCTGGTTTTATGCAGCGGCCGTTTACAATCTGGTGTGGGGGAGCGTCAATGTGTTGATCCCGGAGTGGATTTTTCAGCGAATCGGGATACCGCCACCCGATTATTTGCCACTGTGGCAGGTAGTGGGCATGTTTGTGCTGGTGTATGCACCGGCGTATTGGTGGGCTGGCCGTTACCCGGAACGCCATCCCCATCTGATATTGATTGGGCTGGCGGGCAAGATGTTGGGGCCAATTGGTTTTGTCTGGTCGGTGAGCCGGGGGCAGTTGCCATTGGCTTTTGGCTGGATTATTTTGACCAATGATCTGATCTGGTGGCCGTCGTTTATGCTGTATGTACGTGAAGTAGCCAGTGAACGGGGATTCGTCAACTTGTTGCGTGGAGAATAGATCTTATGAAAAACCAGTATCAGATTGCTCTGCCTGTTTTTTCTGGCCCGCTTGATTTGCTGCTGCATCTGATTGAGCGGCAGGAGTTGGATATTACGGCCGTGTCCCTGGCCCACGTGACCGCCCAATATCTGGCTCAGATTGAGCAGATGAAAGAAAACCGCATGGAGCAGTTGATTGATTTTCTGGTAGTGGCAGCGCGGCTGGTGCTGATTAAAAGCCGGGCGCTGCTGCCGCAAACGCCGGTCATCATCGAGGGCGAAGAGGAAGAAGACCCGGC
>CAYXUZ010000102.1:0-4832 GCA_964467705.1 uncultured Ardenticatenaceae bacterium
TATCGCCCCGGCGAGCCGCAAACTCTGGCGCAGTGGCAGGCCGAAACCGGGGCGCTGCTGGTAGTCAATGGTGGCTTTTTCACCGAGGAATTTATAGCCACCGGCCTGACGATGGTGGATGGGCAGGCCAGCGGCAGCAGTTATGGGGATTTTGCGGGCATGTTTGCCGTCACGGCCGTCGGCCCTGAGGTGCGTTGGTTGGGGGCACGGCCGTATGACGCCAGTGAACCACTTCAATATGCTTTGCAATCGTTCCCCATGCTGGTAAAACCCGGCGGGCAGCCTGGCTACCCTGAAGAAGACGGGCAGGCGGCGCGGCGGACGGTGGTGGGGCAGGACGGCAACGGCCGTATCCTGTTCATCCTGGCCCCCTGGGGTAGTTTCAGCCTGCATCAATTAAGCGTCTGGCTGGTGGAGTCTGACCTGAACCTGGATGTGGCCTTAAATCTGGACGGGGGCACTTCAACGGGCTTGCACCTGGCCGAACCAGAGGTGGTCATCCCTGCTTTCACGCGGCTGCCCACTGTTATTACCGTCTCAGCGAATCGTTAACACCACTTTGCCGGTAGACTGGCGCTGCATTAGGTTATTTAGAGCAGTGGCTGCCTCCGCCAATGGATAAGTTTGGGAGATGTAGGGCTTGATTTTGCCCTCGGCATACCAGGCCAGCAGCGTGCGCAGCGAATCGGTGATCACACGAGGCTGACGGGCAGAATAGCCACCCCAATAAACACCCACCACGCTCATATTTTTCACCAGCGCCAGATTGATCGGTAATTGGGGGATACGGCCGTCGGCAAAGCCAATCACCAACAGCCGCCCCTCCCAGGCAATGCAGCGCACCGATTCATCAAACACATCACCGCCTACCGGGTCATAAATCACATCTGCCCCCTGGCCATTGGTTATCTCTTTCACCCGGTCGCGGAACTTTTCCTGGCGGTAATTGATGAGATGGTCGGCCCCATATTGCTGCGCCAGCGCCAGCTTTTCCGGCGTGCTGGCGGTGGCAATGACTGTGGCACCGAGGAGTTTGCCAATTTCTACGGCCGTCAACCCCACACCCCCTGCCGCCCCATGTACCAGCAGCACCTCTCCCGGTTGCAAATGGGCGCGATGCGCCAACGCAATGTGCGACGTGCCATAGGTAATGGCAAACCCCGCTGCCGTCACGTAATCTATCATGGGTGGTATGGGCAAAACGGTCGCCGCCGGAACGACTACCTCTTCAGCATAACCGCCGTGCCCGGTAACAGCCGCCACGCGATCTCCGACCTGCACATGGGTCACACCTGCGCCCAGTGCCAACACTTCCCCGGCCACTTCCATGCCCGGACTAAACGGGAAGGCCGGTTTTTCCTGATAAAGCCCCTGAATCATGAGCGTGTCGGCATAATTGACGCCGCAGGCATGAACGCCAATGCGCACCTGCCCTGGATTGAGCGGCGGCGACGGCCGTTCCGCTAAAGTTAATAATTCCGGTTTGCCCCATTCCTGGCAGATGATTGCTTTCAAGTGCTGTCTCCTTAAAAAAATGTTACCAGATGGCGTAGGCGCGCACGGGGAATGTGCCCATGCCCCGCACTTTTACCGGCGCAGCGAAGAAGCGGAAGCCGCTATCTGGCAGTTGTTCCAGATGGCAAAGATGCTCCACAATGGGAATTTGATTGCCCAGCAAAGTGGTATGGACAGGGCGACGGCCGTCAGCCGTGTCATCAATGTTCAACGAATCAATGCCCACGAGTGCCGCGCCCGCTTCTTTCAGGTAAACGGCCGTCGCCTCTGTTAAAAAGGGATGCCCTTCAAAGTATTGGTCGGTGCGCCAGTGTTGGTCCCAGCCGGTGTGGACGAGGACGGCTTTGCCTGCCAGGTCGAGGTTATGAAAGAGCGTGGGGGAGAGGGCACGGCCGTGCCCCGTCGCCCGAATCGCAACACCTTCCAGATTTACCAGACCCGCCAGTGGCAAATCGGCAATATCCAGCCCATCAGCAAAACGGTGAAATGGCGAATCCAGGTAAGTGCCCGTGTTCGCCACCATCTCGATTTTGCCAATGTGAAACTCCGTGCCCGGCGCATAGAGCGCCCGCGATGCTTCACGGGTGAGAAAATCACACACCACCGGCGCGGGCAGCCCCTTGTACGTAATCAGGCCATCTTCAATCATGTGGCTTACATCAATCAACATCGTATTCACCTCATTTTTTGTCAATTGTATGGCAGAGTCAGGCAGGGCCAAAATGTTTGAAGCCATCGTTGTCGGCGGTATACTCCGGCTTATCTTACAATTGGGCAATATTCTGTTTTGCCTGTGCTACCAGGAAATCTTATGACCCCGGAAACAAACAATCAAACCAACACCGTCATCATTGGCGCCAGCGCCGCCGGTCTGGCGGTAGGCGCCTGCCTGAAAGAGCGAGACGTGCCCTTCATCATGCTGGAACGAAGCAGCCAGGTGGCGGCTGCCTGGCGCAATCATTATGACCGGCTGCACCTGCACACCGACCGGGCACATTCGCAACTGCCCGACTTGCCCATGCCCAAAGATTACCCCAAATATCCGGCGCGGACGGATGTGGTTGCTTACCTGGAAGAATATGCCCGCCGTTTTGGGCTGGAACCACGATTTGGGCAAGAGGTGCAGACAGTCCGGCCTCAAAACGGTGGGTGGCAGGTAGAAACGGCGGACAGCCACTTTCAAGCGCAAAACGTGGTCATTGCCACCGGCTACACTCGCGTGCCCCATATGCCCACCTGGCCAGGCCAGGATTTGTTTCCGGGCAGCATCATTCACAGTTCGGCCTACAAAAATGGCAAACCCTATGCCGGGCAGCGGGTGCTGGTGGTGGGCTTTGGTAATTCAGCCGGGGAGATTGCCATTGACCTGGTGGAGCAGGGCGCGGCCGAAGTGGGTATGTCGGTGCGCCATCCCGTCAATGTGATTCCGCGTGATTATCTGGGCATTCCCATTCTGAGCATTGGTATCATTTTGGACAAAATTCCACCCCAGGTGGCCGATGTGCTGGCGATACCCATGCTTAAAACTTCGGTGGGTGATCTGACCAAATATGGTTTGCCCAAGCTGCCCTACGGCCCTAATGTGCAAATCCGGCGCGACCGGCAAATACCGATCCTGGACATTGGCACGGTGAAGTTGATTAAGAACGGCCGTATCCATATCCATCCCGGCATCGAACATTTCAATGAAAACGGGGTTGTTTTCAGCGATGGCACTATCAAACCTTTTGATGCGATCATTTTGGGCACGGGGTACCGGCCACGAGTTAGTGACTTCTTGCAGGGGACGGCCGGTGTGTTGAACGATGAAGGCACACCTCTAACCAGCGGGCAACAGGTCATGCCCGGACTTTATTTTTGTGGTTTTTACATCTCACCGACCGGTATGTTGCGCGAAATTGGCATCGAGGCGAAACGGATCAGCGCCCAGATTGCTGAAAAAGGAAAGCGGTGATGAACTGGGGTAATTCGAATCAGGTTTTTTCACAAAATGTGGTGGGGACACGGCCGTTGGCCGGCGCCCTGCAAGACTTCCAACGGGCACGGCAGCGAGCAGCAGCGGAAGCATTGATCGGGCGGCTGACGGGTCGGTCATTGGAGTTACTCTCCTTCCGTGAGGTCTCCGAGATGCTCCGGGTGCGCGGCCGTTCTGAACGAGGTGTGAAGGAGATTCCGGTGACCGCCATTGTGGGCAGCGTGGGCCGATACAACGACTTCACTCGTTCTTTTTTGCCACGTAACGACGCTGATGCCCAACGCTGGGCCGGAGTGCGCGCTGCCGGGCATGTGGCCGACCTGCCGCCGATTGATGTCTACCAGATTGGCGAGGCTTATTTTGTGCTGGATGGCAATCACCGGGTTTCCATTGCCCGACAGTCAGGCATAGACTTTATCCACGCCAACGTGATCGAAGTGTTTACCCGTGTCCCTTTTTCGCCAGATGCATCACCTGACGAGCTGATCATTCACGCTGAATATGCCGCCTTTTTAGAATTTACCCAATTGGATGAGTTACGACCCGGCAGTGATTTACGGGTCACTGCACCAGGCCAATATGACCGGCTGGAAAATCACATCGAAGTCCATCGTTTTTTTGTGGAAATGGCCGAGGAGCGAGAGTTGCCAGACGATGAGGCGGTGACCGGCTGGTATGACCTGGCTTATCTGCCGCTGGTGCAGGCCATTCGTGAACAGGGTATCTTGCGCGATTTCCCAGGGCGTACTGAAACTGACTTATATTTATGGCTGGCGGAACATCAGGCGCAGTTGCGCAATGAATTGGGCTGGCAGGTGCGGCCGGACACGGCCGTGACCCAATTTGCCGCCCGCCGCAAACCCCAACGGACCTACCAAAAAGTGCTCAATGTGGTCATCCCCGCCGGTTGGAAAGGGCGCACACCGTCAGCACCGAACTGGTCGCAAGAACGACTGCTAGATCGCTACAGTACCAGTCTGTTCAACGAAATTCTGCTGCCATTGGCCGGTCGCCAGGAGGTGGCATTGGCGCAGGCCATTGCCATTGCCCAACGGGAACACGGCCGTATCATTGGCCTGTTTTTGGGTGAAGGCGAAGTGGGCATCACCCGCACCTGGTTTGAGGGCCAATGTGCCGCGGCGGACGTGACGGCCGTGTGGGTTCAGGAAAGTGGCGTTTTGCCGGAAGTGGTGGTGCGTCGGGCAGTGCTGGCTGACCTGGTGGTTGTGGATAAAACGGTGGTGGGGGATACGGCCGTATCCCACATCTGGCAACATTGCCCCCGCCCGGTACTTTTGTTGTCCGGCCAGACCAGCCCTATGAGCCGTTTGTTGTTGGTTTG
>CAYXUZ010000102.1:4842-5181 GCA_964467705.1 uncultured Ardenticatenaceae bacterium
CCGGCGCTTTTTGCGGCTGCTTATCTGGCTGAGCAGTGGCACTGCTACCTGGCGGTGAGCGGCCCGGCTCATGTCCTCTCCTCTGCCCGTGCTTACCTGGAAATGCATGAAGTGACGGCCGAATTCCTGACCCAACGCGACCAGGTAGACACGGCCGACCTTTCCAGATGTGATCTGGTGTTAATGGGGCCGCACGGCCGTCACACCCCCCTTCTGTTACCTGCTCTGCCGATCCCCGTCCTTATTTGCCCCTAGATGATTTGCTTCATAAGGGTTGACAAAATGTACTTTTGATGTTATATATTTTAATATCAAAATATATGATATTGAGTGAATATG
>CAYXUZ010000102.1:5200-22218 GCA_964467705.1 uncultured Ardenticatenaceae bacterium
TCAGGGCACACCAGAAGAAGAGCGGGCGCTGGACAGCTACATCAAGCTGGCGCGGGCGGCGGAGGCAGTTGGCCAGCGCATCAACGGTCATTTGGCGGCGTTTGACTTGACGACCAGCCAGTTTGGCGCGTTGGAGGCGCTGTACTTTCTAGGGCCAATGCAGTCCGGGCAGTTGGGGGAGAAGATTTTGAAGAGCAGCGGCAATATGACGCTGGTGATTGATAATCTGGAAAAGCGGGGGCTGGTGACACGCGAACGGCGCATAGATGATCGGCGCTGTGTGGAAATTCACCTGACGGCCGTTGGCCGAACGTTGATCGAAAGCATCATGCCGGCGCATGTGGCCGGGGTAGTGGCGGCATTTGCGGTGCTGACGGCCGTTGAGCAAGAACAATTAGGCGCGTTGTGCCGCCAGCTTGGTCTGGCACAACATTGAAAAATCAAAGATTGCGCAGATTACGCAGATTTTTTGTATCTGTGAAATCTGTGGATTATTTTTGAGGAGATGACGATGCAGGCGATTCAAGGTTTACACCATATCACGGCCGTAGCGGGCGACCCGCAGGCCAATATCAACTTTTACCATCAGGTGTTGGGGCAGCGGTTCGTGAAAAAGACGGTCAATTTTGATGATCCGGGCACTTACCATTTTTATTTTGCCGACGAAATAGGCACACCGGGCACGGTGCTGACCTTTTTCCCCTGGCGGCAGATGCGGCGGGGGGAACGGGGGAATGGGGAGACGACGGCCGTTGCCTACACCATCGCCCCGGAATCCATTGGGTACTGGCAGGAACGACTGGCCGCTCATGGGGTGGTGGTGGGTGAGGTGCAGACGCGCTTTGGTACGGCCGTGTTGCCTTTCCATGATCCCGATGGCATGCTCCTGGAACTGATCGCCAGCGGCGAGAAAGGGAACTTCCGGCATTGGGCCAACGGGCCGGTTCCCGAAGAACATGCCCTGCGAGGCTTTCACGGCGTCACCTTGTGGCTGAACGCGGTGGAGCCGACAGCGGCGGTGTTAACGGAGCAGATGGGGTACACCTTTGTGGGGCAGGAAGGCAGCCGCTATCGCTATCGCGGCGCTTCGGCTGACGGCGGGTTGTACGTGGACATTTTGCACCGACCGGGGCAGCGGCGCGGCAGCTTTGGCGCGGGTTCCATTCATCATATCGCCTTCCGTACGGTGGATGACAGCGAACAGTTGGAATATCTGCAAACTCTGCGGCAGGCCGGTTTGCAGGTGACGCCAGTACAAGACCGGCAGTATTTTCACTCCATCTATTTCCGCGAACCAGGTGGGGTCTTGTTTGAAGTCGCCACTGACGCGCCTGGCTTTTTGATTGATGAAACGGTAGAAGAGTTAGGCTCACACCTGAAATTACCACCCTGGTATGAACAACACCGGGCGGAGATTGAAGGGGTACTGCCGCCGGTGACGGTGAATGGGTAATTGAGTAATTGAGTGATTGAGTAATTGACATCTCAATGGCATAGCAAGCCTGTTTAATAAAATTCTAGCGACCAACAGATGACCACATTTGCTACTTACTTACACCAAGAGACGATGCTAACCACTAAACCAAGTGAAAAGATCACCTTTGCTGGTCATTCATGGCCTTATTTCAGCCGAGTTCGTCAAGGTCTGGAAAAAGCTCTAAAGGCATATCCTTCCTTACCTGCCCGACGTGTTGATTTTGATGAGTATCACCGCGTTCATGCACAAGAATACTTGTACAAACTCAAATTGATGGCTCAAGACAAGCCAGTTGAAGATCTGCCAAGACTGGGCATCGGTTGTGATGGCTTAGCTTATAGCATTCCTGGCTACGAGTATGGTTTGGGCGGTATGTATGAAGCAATTGACGCCGCTCAAAGAGGGTATGTTGATCGTACATATTGCTTTAGTCTAGGCGGACATCACGCTTTCGTTGATTGGGGTCATGGTTACTGTGTGGTTAATCCTCAAGCGGTAGCTGCGCGATATGCGCAAGCGGTTGGCTTCGAGAAAGTGTTAATCATTGATTGGGACTTGCATCATGGGGATGGTACACAATCTATCTTTGCCCATGACAACAGTGTTTACTGCATCAGTATCCACAGTGTTGGCGATTTGTATATGGCAGTTTCTCAGGGCATCCGCTATGCCACTAGCACTCAAGCTGAGGCTGATGGACACTGTAATATTCCCATCCTGGCTGAGTCATTCGATGATGATTTCTTCGAGCAAATGAATCTTGACGGAAGTTTTTACCGTTCCCAAGATAGTTTGCGAGTTTTTGCCGAAGCTATCGAGAACATCCCCTGGCAACCAGATTATCTCTTCCTCTTTTCTGGTTATGACGCACACATAAATGATCAGGGCAGAGGTGTAACTAACTGGACGAATGATGAATACCGCTCGCTCACCCAAATGGTTTTGGATTTAGCCAAAGAAGCGGACTGTCCAGTTTTATCTGTTCATGGCGGTGGCTACAATTTATCTGTAGCCGTTGAAGCGGCCACACTCCATGTTGAAGTGCTGGCAGAGTATCGTTGAGGTAAAGGTGGAAATGGAACTCAAGACAACATCAGGCCCACACCAGGGTCAGCCGGTATTGGCAGCGGGGAAGCTGTTGGCGGGGGCGCAGGCGGCGATGATTTTAATACACGGCCGTGGCGGTGACGCTGAAAGCATTCTGGATTTAGCCAATTTATTGGCCCATCCCGATTTTGCCTATCTGGCGCCGCAGGCGGCGGGCAATACCTGGTACCCTTACAGCTTTTTGATGCCGATGACCCAAAATGAGCCAGGGCTATCTTCTGGCTTGCGGGTGCTGGCCGACCTGGTGACGGAGATTGAGGCGGTAGGCATCCCAGCGGAGCGGATCGTGTTAGGCGGCTTTTCACAGGGGGCGTGTCTGGCGTCGGAGTTTGTAGCGCGCCATGCGCGGCGGTATGGCGGGCTGCTGGTGTTCAGCGGCGGCGTCATTGGCCCGCCGGGAACGCCGCGTCATTACGAAGGCTCATTGGCCGATACGCCGGTTTTCCTGGGGTGCAGCGACGTGGATCCGCATATACCATTGGAACGGGTGCAGGAAACGGCCGTGACGTTCACCAACCTCGGTGGGCAAGTGATGACCAAAATTTATCCCCGCATGGGGCATACCATTATTCAAGATGAAATTGAGCAGGCCAGGGAGATTGTACGTGGTGTATTGAGGGGGTAGTCATGCCAGACATCCAATTTTTTTGGGAAAATTGGATGTCTACTTACACGAGTGAAAATGTCATGCCGAGGTCTTCCGAGGAATCCCTACGGTACAGTCCTGAGGGATTCCTCATTCCGAAGACTTCGTTCGGAATGAGGAACTAGACAACTTTTCTGTTCTGCTGAGATTGGGTTACTTCCAATCGCCATTTAACAAGGAGTTTGAGAGATGCAAAAGATACAAACACAAGGCGTCCACCATATCACCTTGATTGGGGCGGACCGCCAGACTTCGATTGATTTTTGGGAAGGGGTGTTGGGTATGCCCTTTGTTTTTGAACAGCCCAACCTGGACGTGGCGTCGGAGAGCCATTTGTACTTTGATCCGGGCGACGGCCGTCTCATTACCGTATTTACCCGTGAAGACCGGACGATTGACCCTACCCCCAACCCGGAAAGCAATGGCAATTTGCACCACATCGCCTTCACCGTTTCCCGTGCTACTTACACGCAGGTTAAAACACGGCTGGATGAGCGCGGCATCAAACATTCTGGGGAGATAGACCGGGGTTTTATGTATTCCATTTACTTCCGTGATCCATTGGGGCAGTTGTATGAACTGGCCTGTTACAAGTTTGAACCGCCAATAGGCGTGACCCATGCGGAAGTGCTATTTGAAGCTCACAAACTGCGCACAGAACGCGGCGATTATGCCATTGGCGACGAACATCTGGCGGACGCGATTGAGATGCTGACTCAGCGTACCACCCGTTCACTGTCGGCGGATCGCTCGCCCAAGAATCCATATAAAGTGCCGGTTGCTTTGTGGGGTGAGGGTTGAGATTTGTTATTGATTGGCGGCGTACCAGTGGGTGATGGTCTGGATGACGGCCGTCATCCCCGCCACCATCATCTCCAGGCTCATCGAGGGTAAGGGGGGCCTTTTTCCGGCTGTTTGTTGGGGCAACTGGGGCAGGTGTATGAACCCGGCGGGTGTCTTTAGCTGATGTTTATGAATGTAGTGCAGCATCTCATACATGACCTGATTGCAGAGAAATGTGCCGGCCGAGTAAGAGAGTTGGGCCGGTATGCCGGATTCGGTAAGCGTGTTGATTAGTTGCCGGGTGGGTAGGGTGGCAAAGTAGGCGGGGGGGCCGTCGGCAATAATTGGTTTGTCAGTCACCAGATGACCGCCATTATCAGAGATGGAGAAGTCAAGTAGGTTGATGGCCACTCGTTCAATGGTCACGGCCGTGACGCCCCCTGCTTCTCCCAGTGATAAAACCACATCCGGTTGGGCCGAGATGTAGGTGCGCACCAGAGTATCCGGCCCGGCAAATCGTTCCACCGGCAGGATGACCGTGAGCAGTTCCACTCCCTCGATTTCTTTTTTTGCCAGTTGATGAACCACTTGTTCAGAAGGATTGATCTCGCTGTTGCCAAATGGCTCAAAGCCGGTGAGTAGGAGTTTCATATCGTGATCCGTGAATCGTTATTGATCAGAGGTCAGGAATTATTGATGACGATTTCTGCGCCATAATATCACAAATGCACCGAGGAACAGGAGAGTAAGGGTGATTTGCCAGAACAAGGTGGTGGAAAAGGCAAAGGCGGCTACACGAAAGGTATAGCTGGCGCTGGTGGCATGCCCGTCGGTAGAAACGGCCGTCCACTGCACGGTGTAGTCCCCTGGGGGGAGCGGCGGCACGGCCGTTACCAACATGTGCGGGTTGCCCGCATCTGGTTGGGCGTTGATGCCGGTTACGGGTTGGAAATTCTGGCCCAGCAGGAAAATGGTGCTTTCTTCGGAAACAGGTTCACTGAAGGTCAGACGGATTTCAGAGAGGGCATTGGTAGTTGTGCTGCCGGGGGCGGGCACGGCCGTAAGCAGTTCGGCATGGGCGTGGGCAACGGCCGTAACCGCCAGCAGACACAACAGCAAAACCGGGACGACCCCTTTCATGGCAACAGTGGTTCCAGCGCCAGGCTCAATTCACGGGGAGAGAGGGGGCCTTCAAAACGGGCGGCGACACGGCCGTTGCCATCCAACACAAAGACCCAGGGTTCGGTTTGCAGGCCCCACTCCGCCATTTCCGGTACGAAGGTTAAATTTTGGAAATCATCATGCACTTCCACATGGATGAAGTTGGCCTGGTCACCTACTGTTTCGTAGACTGTCTCTACACTGTCCAATACCGGCGTACACCATTTGGTCTGGCACAGTCCCGGCGTGGCAAAGGCAACTATGGTGGGTTTGCCCGTTTGTACCGCCTCGGCAATGGTTATCTGGTAAAACGCCGGGTTGGGGTCATTGCCCGAACTGAGTTTGTGCAGGTCGGGTTCGGTCGCCAGGGTACGATTTTGGCTGCGCGGTGCGGCTGCGCCAATGGGAATGGCATTGCTTTCGGTGGCCACTTCCACCAGGAAAGGGGCATTGATGGTCTGGCCGTTTTCCAAAGTGATGACGGCCGTCAATCCCCAGATACCCGGTACCGGCAGGCTGGGCGTGATGACCCAGTAGGGGATTTCGTAATCGGTGTAAGGCACGGCCGTGACGGTGTCTGCTTTTACCGTAGGGTCATCGTCAGTCAATTGGGCGGTCACCACCACCTTTGCTACTTCAGCTAGCGGTTCCGGGCCATCAAAAATAGCAAAGGAGATACGTGGTGTGCCCACCACATAATCAAAATTCAAACGCTGAATTTGGGCCGGCGAAACGCCGCTTTCTGTACCGGGTGAGGGAGTGCCGCAAGAGACCAACCAAAACAGGATTGCCGCCAGAAATAAGATGTGTTTCATAGGGAAACTGTAACCAGAGTAGAGGGGGTATGCAAGGGTTGTTTACGGCCGTTTAAGCCACTGCCGTATCCGTTGCCCGGCTAATTGCATCAGCGCCAATTTGCTGGATGAGGAAGTGGGCGATAGTCGCTTTTTGTTCGGCCTGGCTGATAGTGGGGCTGGGCTGAGCGGCTAACCGTACATATTCTTGAACGGCTTCATCGTCTGTCAATTGGTTGGTGAGGGACACCAGACCATCCAGATCATAACCGTCTACCAGGTGGCGGATGAGGGTGTCCTGGCGGGCGGGTGGAGGAGCGGCGGCGGTGGCAGCTACGGCCGTGCCCGGCGGATTCATGGCCTGCGCCAGCAACAAATCTACATATGTTTGTCCGCCATTTTCCAGGATGATCAGGGCAATGCTGGCTTTAGCAAACTGCTCCGGCGCTTTGGGGTCTATCAATTTTTCCAGCTCGGCCAGTTTTGTTTGCTCTTCGGCCTGCGTGAGTGTTTCGCGCGCGGTGATGGTGTAGAGGGCAATGTCATACAGTTCGGCCAGGGTGGGGTAATAGTGGAGGAGGCGGGTCACGGCCGTGCGCCGGTTGTTCATCAATTCCAGGTCAATTTGCCGCCGCGCCAGGTTGGAAAACTGGTCATAGAGCCAGCCCAGGTTGATGGCAACCTCGCCATCTTTGTCTGACCCCACCTGTTTTGCCAGCACAAAGCGGGTGCGGATAATGCCTTGAAAGCCAAAAGCCACGATCAGAAACTCCATCAGGAAGCTCATCGGCGGCGCGGTGGCGCGCAAGATGAGCAGGGCGGCAATGGCGGCAAAAACATTGGCAAAAATAAGCACCCACGCCCATCGGGTGAGCAGAGCTTCACGGGGATATGTTTTGAAGGTAGATACCAGTTCGGCGACGCCGATCAGTCCGCCTGTTGCGCCAATGGCGAGGAAGGGGGCGAGTACGGCCGTAAACTGGCGTAAATTCTCTTGAAATGGCCCCATCCACACCGGTGCTGTCTGGTCAACCGGCCACGCCATCAACAGCACTAAAATGAATAGTAACAGCCCAACCAGTACCAGCAGCAATCTGGTGCTACGACTGACAGAGGCGGGCGCGACGTTTTCGGACATAAAAGCAAGGACTATCGTTGGCTATCGTTTGCCATTATTGCCGTTGACAAAACCTCTGGCATCATTGGTAATAGCTACCAGCCAACCATCGGGGCTATTGCTGTCTTCGCGTAGGACTACAAATCCGGCATTGGCCATCTCTTGCAGCATGGTACGCATTTCGCCCGGCAATATCCACGTTTCAGCCGCTACCTGGCTGGGACTCATTGCCCCTCGTCCAGCCAGGGTGTTGAGAACCTTCGTTTCATTATCGGTTAGCTCAAATTGAAAACGCTTCATGTTTGAATCCTTTACCGCTGGTAATGTAGACCGTCGTCTTCATCTGCCATTGGTCACTGCACGTGTAAGCCATCAGATTATAACACAGGGGCACGGCCGTCAGACAATGGAATTCTTTGAGCACCTACGCCCTGACTGAAAACTGTTCTATACTTAACCGGGTATGAAGATCATCGAAGGCCAGCTACCAGACGAGATTACATGGCGTGGCTTATTCTTATTGACCAGCGCCAATCAGTTGGGCAAAGCGTTTGCCTTAGGGTTGGCATTGGCGCGAGCGCATAATGGGTATTTGTTGACGGCCGTTTTCCTGCGCCATTCAACCCCAGATGATTTTGAACAGGCCAGGCAGCTCCTGACCACTGCCCGGCAAACTGCGGGAACAGAACTGGCTGACTACATGTGCCCACTCATCATCAGCAGTACCAGATTTGAAACAGACTTAAATATCCTCATCAGCGAAGCCGACGTTGAACTCGTGTTGGCGCATCTTGATGGAGTCGTCTGGCACAATTTGAACCATGTGACCTGTGCCGTAGCAGCCGTGCGTGGGGATCGCCCTGATCCCCACAGTACAGTCGAGGATGTTGGTTTGCAACACATCTTAATGCCTACTTCCGGAGGGCCAAACACAGCCCACGCGCTGCAATTTTTGTTACGGATAACTCCGCGTATCAAAATTACGGCCTTGTATATTGCCCGCAGTTATCTGGGGCCAAACGAGGAAGCATTGGGTCGCGCCCGGCTACGCCAACTATTGCAGTTTTTGGACGCTGGAGATCGCCTGGAAAGCCGGGTGATCATGGCCGATACTGTTGCTGAGGGTATTTTGGCTGCTACTGACGAATGTGACCTGGTGATCATTGGCGCCACCCAGGAAAGTTCCGTTGACAAAGTGTTATTTGGCGATATTCCGGCCACTGTCGTGCGCCAGAGCAAACGGCCGGTGATGATTGTGCGCCAGCCGCGCAATCATTTTGGCAATTGGAGCGCCGGGCTTTTGTGGCAACTCAAAAAGCTGCTGCCTCATATGGAATTGTCCAAAAGGACGGATGCTTATACGCGCATTCGCCGGGGTGCACGTCCGGATATTGATTTTTACATTCTAATTTCGCTTTCGGCGATTATTGCCGCCTTTGGGCTGATGAGTAACAGTGCGGCCGTAGTCATTGGGGCCATGCTGGTGGCGCCGTTGATGTCGCCCATTGTGGGGATGGGCATGGCGGTGGTGTTGGGGGATGCACGTTTTTTGCGGTTGACGATAGGGGCCGTGCTAAAAGGAACATTACTCGCCATTTTTGTGGGAATGTTGGCCGGATTGTTGCTGCGGGTCATGCAAATGGAATTATCCGGGGAGATATTGGCACGCACACGGCCGTCGTTGTTGGATTTGGGCATCGCTCTCTTTTCTGGGTTGGCGGCGGCTTATGCCCTTAGCCGTTCCGATGCAGCCGGAGCCTTGCCGGGTGTAGCTATTGCGGCTGCCCTGGTGCCGCCACTGGCAACGGTAGGCATCACCTTTGCGGTTGGTTCCTTCTGGCAATCCTTGGGCGCGCTGTTGCTGTTTGTAACTAACCTGGTGGCCATTAGCTTGGCCACGGCCCTGATGTTCTTGATGTTGGGTTTCCGCCCGGCGCGTAATCAGAAGGCGCGGCGTGCCGTGCAGGTGCGCAGTGTTCAGATAGGATTGCTCTCGTTAACTATCATCATAGTCCTTTTGAGTGTGCTGACGTTTGAATTGGTACAGGTGCAATCTCAGGAAGCCCGGATTACGGAGGTGACGGCCGCAGCAGTTGCCGATCCGGCCAATATTGGTGGTTCTTTGGTGGATATGCAATATGATTTTGTGCGAGATGAGAACAATGTGGAACTGCTTCAGATGGAAGTGGTTGTGCGTTCCACCAGGATAGTGGTGCATGAGCAAGTGGCGCGACTGCAACAAGAGATTGGCACAACGTTGCAAAATGAGGGGATTGCCCGGCAAATTGCGCTCACGATGTCGGTGATTGAAGTAGTTGAGCTGGATGCGTTGGTTCCGCCAACAGCAACGCCAACGCTTACGCCTGCCAACACCTCTTTTCCTGAGCCGGTGTCCACAGCTACTGTTAGCCCATAACGTTGCCAGGGAGTGCGGGTACAGATATGCCACTTGCCGCCCCTTTGTCCTTATGGTAGCATTCTGCCGCACTTGGCGGGTGTAGCGTAGCGGTTAACGCGTCTGGTTGTGGCCCAGAAGACCGTGGGTTCAAATCCCACCACTCGCCCTGAGAGTGATTTAGTGTATGTGTGTTTAAGTGTTTATGTGAACACTTGAACACTAAATCACCTGAACACTCAAACACTTTCTCTCCCGCGCCCGTAGCTCAATGGACAGAGTAACTGACTTCGAATCAGGCGGTTGGGGGTTCGAGTCCCTCCGGGCGCACTTTTGCACCTTCTAACCTTTACTGCTGGTCGTTTGCGCGATTTTTCACTTTCGTTATAATCCCCACGTTTTGCCGCTCTATCTATCTGACGGCCAATTTTCAGGTGGAGATGAGCTAATCAAAGACCATTATTAATAATCAAACACATACCTGGACAGTGACAATGTGCTTATGTCATACCTGAAAGTGGTCTGTTTGCCAGCCATTGTTAAGGATGAAGGCCACATAAGTGTTGGTGCTGGTGGAACGGTATGGACGGAGTGGCAGCCTGGCCGGCTGGTACTCAAAAACAAACATAAGGAGAATACCCCATGGCCATTGTTTCAATGAAGGCACTCCTGGAAACAGGCGTACACTTTGGACACCGCACCCGCCGTTGGAATCCGAAGATGAAACCATACATCTTCACCGAACGCAACGGTATTCACATCCTCGACTTACAACAAACCATTGTGATGATTGAAGATGCCTATAACCTGATCCGCGACACGGTTGCACAAGGTGGTTCGGTCTTATTTGTCGGCACCAAACGACAGGCCCAAGATACTATTTCTGGTGAAGCTTCACGCGGTCTGCAGCCATACGTCAATCAACGCTGGTTGGGTGGTACTTTAACGAATTGGCAGACGATTCGCCGCCGTATTGATTACCTCAAGAAGTTGGAAGCGCGGCGGGATGCCGGTGAGTTTGCCGCTTTGAAAAAGCGCGAACGGCTGCATGTGGAACGCGAAATTGAGAAGCTAAATTTGCGTTTGGGTGGTGTGCGGAACATGCGTGACCTGCCTGACTTGCTCTATATTATTGACGTGAACCATGAAGAAACGGCCGTGCGCGAAGCTAATAAACTTGGCATTCCTATCGTCGCTTTAGTGGATACCAACTGCGACCCTGACCCCATTGATCACCTAATCCCCTCGAATGATGATGCCATTCGGGCTATCAAGCTCATTACTGGCAAAATGGCTGATGCGGCATTGGAAGGTCTGGCGCTGCGCAAAGAAACATTGGGTGAGGATTATGATGAACGTGCCTACGAACAGTCTTTTGACGGCATGGAAGATGTGGATGATGAAGTTCTGTTGGGTGAGTCTACCTTAGCCAAAATGCGCAAAGCGGCAGAAGATTTCGAGGATGAGGGAGATGAATGGGATGATGATTTTGCCGGGGGAGATGAAGAGTAAGATGGTCGTGGGAACGGCCGTTTTGCCCAACTATAAATTGGAGATGATATAGAAGTTATGGCTATTACAACTGCCCAAATTAAAGAACTGCGCGAAGCCACAGGCGCAGGCGTATTAGAGGCGAAAAAAGCACTGGAAGCAACCAGTGGCGATTTTGATAAAGCCGTTGATTTGCTGCGAGAAAAAGGGGCCGCACGTGCCGCAAAACGGGCCGAACGGGCTGCCAGCGAAGGTATCATTGAACTGTATGCCCATCCTGGTAACCGTGTGGGTGTGATGCTGGAACTGAACTGCGAGACCGATTTTGTCGGCCGTAATGAAGAATTTCGCAATCTGGCGCATGACCTGGCTCTGCATATTGCTGCCATGGGACCTCGTTATCTGACCCGCGAAGAAGTACCCCAGGCTGAGCTGGATCGAGAATTGGACGTATTGCGTGCGCAAGCAAAAGCGGAGGGCAAACCAGACAACATTGTCGAGAAAATTGTTCAAGGGCGACTGGCCAAGTTTTACGAGGAGTTTTGCCTGCTAGAACAACCGTTTGTGAAAGACGACAGCATCAAGATCAGCGATATGGTCACCGATGTCATTCGTAAAACGGGTGAAAATATCATCATACGACGTTTTGCCCGCTATGAGTTGGGCGAATCGCTTGATTAGCCTTTGGAAGAGTTGGGGGCGTTCGCAGGAACGCTCCCAATTTTTACCATGACCCTCATGCCCATTGGGGGGCCTCCATATCAACAACTAACATCTAGCGGAGTCAAATTCAAATGACATCAATTCAGTACAAGCGTATCTTGCTTAAGATGGGAGGGGAAGCATTATCTGGCCCTTCTGGGTTTGGCATCGATCCGGTGCGCGCCGTTCAGGTTGCTCAGATTGTGAAGGATGTTTATGATTTGGGTGTGCAGGTAGCGCTGGTGATTGGTGGTGGTAACCTGTGGCGTGGCTCGGTGGGCAGCGCGATGGGTATGGAACGGGCCTCGGCCGACCACATTGGCATGATCGCCACAGTGATGAATGCGCTGGCCTTGCAAGATGCGCTGGAACGGAAAGGTGTGGCTACTCGTGTGCAAACAGCCATTGAGATGCGTACCATTGCCGAACCCTATATCCGCCTACGGGCCATTCGCCATCTGGATAAAGGCCGCGTGGTCATTTTTGGAGCCGGTACGGGCAATCCTTATTTCACGACGGATTCAGCTGGGGCGCTGCGAGCAATGGAAATCAACGCGGATGTGCTGATCAAGGCGACCAAAGTTGGCGCGATTTATGATGACGACCCAGAAAAGAACCCACAGGCGCAGCGGTTTGATAAAATTTCGTACATTGATTTTTTGAATATGCGGTTGAAGGTAATGGACAGCACGGCCGTGTCCCTGTGCATGGATAATAACCTGCCAATTGTGGTGCTGAATTTCTGGCAAGAGGATAGCGTCAAACGATTGGTGCTTGGGGAGGACATCGGCACAACCATTACCAATCTGTAGGTTATTCCCTCAGTGTGAAACGCCTGAATACTGGTGTTTTCATAATTCATAATTCATCCTTCATAATTCATTCAATAGGAGGAGGACGATATGATACGCGAACTGTTGGCAGATGCGGAATCGAGAATGCAAGGCGCGATTACTTCATTGGAAGCTGATTTAAGTGGGTTTCGGACTGGTCGTGCTTCCCCTCATTTGGTAGACAAAATTGTGGTGGAAATGTATGGCGCGGAGATGGCATTGAATCAGATGGCGGTCATTTCAGTGCCAGAGCCGCAACAGTTGGCGATACGGCCGTATGATGCCAGTGCTATCTCTGCCATTGAAAAAGCAATTCTGAAATCTGACCTGGGCATCATGCCCAATAACGACGGCAAGATCATCCGCTTGAATCTGCCGCGGCTGACAGAAGAACGACGGCGTGACCTGAACAAAATGGCCCACAAACGGGTGGAGGAAGCCAAAGTGGCCGTGCGTAATGTGCGCCGTGATACCTTGAATGATTTACGCGATATGAAGAATGAATCCATGATCACCGAAGATGAATTTCATCGTGCCCAGGATGATTTGCAATCCTTAACCGACCGGTACGTGAAAAACATTGACGAAATCGGCGAGGCTAAAGAAGCCGAAATCATGGAAGTATAAATCTGTATGGCCGAGCGCAACTCTCCTCTGGATCTGGTGGGTCTGGCTATTCCTACACACGTGGCCATTATTATGGATGGCAACGGCCGTTGGGCCAAAAAACGTGGTTTACCGCGCCAGGCCGGTCACCGGGCCGGCGCTGAAAACCTGCGTCGTATTATCAACGCCTGTGTCGAATTCAAAATAAAAATCCTCACCATTTACGCTTTTTCCACCGAAAATTGGGGTCGCCCGGAAATGGAAGTGCGCGGCCTGATGAAAATTATCTCCCGCGTCATTGACCAGGAATTGAAAGACCTACACGCGCAGGGCGTTTGCCTGCATCACCTGGGTTCTATGAGCGGCGTTTCCCCCAGCCTGCAAGAAAAAGTCCATCGTGCTCTGGAATTGACCAAAAACAATGATCGGCTCATCCTGAATGTGGCTTTCAACTATGGGGGGCGGGCGGAAATTTTGCAGGCGGTGAAACAAATTCTGGCGGATAACGTTTCGCCTGACGATCTGACCGAAGATTTGTTTAGCTCCTATTTGTTTACGCGCGGTTTGCCTGATCCTGACCTGGTCATTCGTACCAGCGGCGAGTTGCGCATCAGCAACTTTCTCATCTGGCAGGCGGCTTATTCCGAGTTTTACCCCACACCAACGTATTGGCCGGATTTTGGCCGCGAAGATTTGTATGAGGCGATCCTGGCTTTTAACCAACGCGAACGCCGTTTTGGGTTGGTGACAGAATCGGCAGTGTAAGGTACGGCCGTTACCTAATATGTTCCTACA
The DNA here is from genome assembly GCA_964467705.1 of uncultured Ardenticatenaceae bacterium. Taxonomy (GTDB): domain Bacteria; phylum Chloroflexota; class Anaerolineae; order Promineifilales; family Promineifilaceae; genus CAADGU01. The sequence goes on from CAYXUZ010000102.1 coordinate 19,108, forward strand.
ACGTGCCCTTGTCGCTCTCATTTTTGGTCCGCTGGCTTTAGTGCTGATCTATTTTGGCGACGAGTTGGGTGGCCTGGTTTATTTTGTGCCCTTTGCCATTTTGTTATCACTGGCAACCATAGAGTATGTGCAGTTGACCCGCCATTTGGGCTGGCGTATCCATACTTGGCTACTGCTGCCGTTGGTCATGGTCCAATGGGCCATTGCTGAATGGGGCGAACCGGCGTGGGTGGGGGCATCTTTCCTGGTGAGTATGCTGGTGCTGCTCACGGCCGTGCTCTACTCCTATGAAAAACAAAGCAGCCAGACTGTTGCTATAGACTGGATGGCTTACATGGGCGGCTTTTTACTGTTGGGTTGGTTGGGCAGCCACTTCTTCTGGCTACGCGGCATTCCCAACTATGCCTGGCAATGGACAGCCTTAGCCATGATCACCACCTGGGTCGCCGATTCCGGCGCTTATGTGGTAGGTAAGTTTGTCGCCGGCAAATATGTCTTGGGCAGGCACAAAATGTCTCCTCGCCTTAGCCCGAACAAAACAGTTGAAGGGTTTTTTGGTGGATTGGTGCTGGGCACATTTTTTACGATGCTAATTGGCTATTTCCTGCAACTGCCGCTATGGCCCCTACTGATTTTGGGGTTAGCTATCACCATTTTGGGGCCATTGGGCGACTTGAGCATTTCCCTGCTGAAACGCGAAGCGGGCGTGAAAGATTCCGGCAATCTATTACCGGGGCATGGTGGGGCGTTGGATCGGGTGGATACCTTGTTATGGGCGGTCACAATTGCCTATTACCTGGCGCTCTACCTGCCACAGCTTTCATAAATGTGAAGGTCTGGCGTATAATACGGCCGTAAACCTTTATTTCCCACAACCTATTTACCCACATTCCCATCTTAACCGGAGACACAGCGCATGTCCAAAATTGTTACCATTGAACGTTTTATTCTCGATCACCAGCCTGATTACGCGCGTGGTGAATTTACCAATTTGCTCTACGACATTGCCCTGGCGGCCAAAGTCATTGCTCACAAAACCAACCGTGCCGGCCTGGTAGACATTTTGGGCCGAGCTGGGGCCATGAACATTCAGGGCGAAATTCAGCAGAAACTCGACGTTTTCGCCGATGACATCATTTTCCGCATTTGTGACCATACCGGTCGGCTCTGTGTAATGGCCTCGGAGGAGCGGGAAGAGATCATTCCCATTCCCGAACCATACAAGAAAGGTTCTTACGTATTGGTTTATGATCCCCTGGATGGCTCATCTAATATTGACGTAAATGTGAGCATAGGCACTATCTTTGGCGTTTATCGCTGCAAAAATTGGGAAAATCGTGGCCGTTTGGAAGATGTGTTGCAGCCCGCCCGCAATCTGGTTGCGGCGGGTTATGTGCTCTATGGTTCCAGCACGATGCTGGTGTATACCACTGGGCAGGGCGTTCATGGTTTTACCCTTGATCCAGAACTGGGTGAATTTCTACTTTCACATGAAAATATGCGCCTGCCAGAACCGCCTGCCTATTACAGTATCAACAGTTCATATTACGAGTCATGGTCGCCTCAAATTCAGGATTATGCCCGCTGGTTACAAGGACTAAATGGGTCAAACGCTCCCCACATGTCGGCGCGGTACATTGGGTCGTTAGTGGCCGATATTCATCGAAATTTGATGCGCGGGGGTATCTTTTGTTATCCGGCGGAACAAAATAAACCGAACGGCAAAATACGACTCTTGTATGAGGCCGGCCCATTGGCATATATGATTGAACAGGCGGGTGGGTATGCGTCAGACGGCCGTCGCGCCATTTTGGATATTGAACCTGCCGATTTACACCAACGAACGCCCTTCTACATCGGCAACCGATCACTGGTACATAAGGCTGAATATTACGTTGAACAGGAAAATTGACTTGCCTATGGATGCATGATATACTCCGCCTGCTCACATAGTGGATAACCACAAGCTCCCTGTAATGAATTGAAGAATAACACTCAGGAGAGAAACGCACGGTTGAGCCTGCGCGTACCTTCCCCCAAATGATTAGCAAATTTACACCGTTATTGATTTACTCATAACCTGCATAGGTATCTGAATGTACCTGGGTTATATTGTTGAACATGCCATCGGAGCAACATCCCCGACGATTTACCAAATAAGTTTACAACGAGTGGAAGCCTGATTCAGGTCGTTAGAGGTTTCCTGAAGGACTAACGGCCGTTCAGAATCCTGCACCAGTCGCACCATACATGATCTGTCAAGAAACACCCCGAATTGAAGGAGATTAAAGAGAAAATGTCTCTCGAAGAAAGCCAAATGGAAATTGGAATTGGAGAATTGGAAACTAAAAAAATAGGTGAGCTGCGCGAGATCGCCAAAGATATGGGCATTTCCGGCTTTAGCACCATGAAAAAACAAGGTCTCATTTACGAGATCTTGAAAGCCAAATCGGCGTCGCAAGGTTTTGATTTTCGGGGCGGCGTGTTGGAAATCATCGAAGACGACAAACAAACCATGGGGTTTTTGCGCGGCAAGAATTATTTGCCAGGCCCGGACGATATTTATGTTTCCAATTCCCAGATTCGACGTCTGGCGTTGCGCAATGGTGATATGGTCTTGGGCCAGGTGCGCGTGCCTAAAGAAAATGAGAAATACTATAGTCTTTTGCGCGTGGAAGCAGTTAATGGGGGCAGCCCGGAACTGGCAAAGAAACGGCCACGTTACGAAGACCTTACCCCTATTTTCCCCGACCAAAAATTGAAACTGGAAACCAAACCCAATATCCTCTCTACTCGTCTGATGGATTTGGTTGCCCCTATTGGTCGCGGTCAGCGTGGTCTTATCGTTTCGCCGCCTAAAGCTGGCAAAACCACCGTCTTGAAAGAAATCGCCAATGGTATCTCCGAAAATTACCCCGAGGTCCACCTCATGGTCGTGTTGATTGGTGAACGTCCAGAAGAAGTGACCGACATGGATCGCTCTATTGACGGTGAGGTGATTAGCTCCACCTTTGACGAGCCAGTGAAACAACATTGTAAAGTAGCCGAGATGGCCCTGGAACGCGCTAAACGGCTCACAGAAGGTGATCGGGATGTGGTGCTGTTGCTGGA
>CAYXUZ010000103.1:0-8838 GCA_964467705.1 uncultured Ardenticatenaceae bacterium
TGGTCAACCGACTAGGCATGACGGACACCCTCACCGCCGACCTGTACGCCCAAGCCTACCGCCTCTGCGACAATTACGACACCCGTCGGAAGCAACTGGCGATGGTCCTGGACGTGGGTCGGGGCGTAGATAACCTTACCCGCATCCCCATGATTGGCATGGTGCTGCGCGCCGCCCGCCACCCCGCCAACCGCTCCGGCTGGAGTGAACTACAAGATTTCATGGAACGGGGCTTTGCCGCCTTTAAGGAAATGAAAGGGGCGGATCAGTTTCTCGCCATCGTCGAACAGCGCGAAAATCACATCCTCAATCAGATATTTATCGGTGCTCCCGACCCGTTTTCAATTGCCAATTAACAATTGACTATTATCAATCTTCCGGCCGTTCCCCCGCCGGGGCCATCTTTACCAGGCGCGGGTCAAAGCGGGCCATCACTTCCACCAAATCCTGCTGCGCGGCCATGACGGTGTGAATGTCTTTGTAGGCCATCGGAACTTCGTCCAATCCCGCAGACAGTAGCGTCACATCTCGCTCGCGCAGGAACTTTTTCACCTCTGACCAGGTGTAGGATTTCATCGCCTGTTTGCGGCTCATGCGGCGGCCGGCCCCGTGCGCGGCCGATTGCAGCGCTGCCTCACTCCCCTTGCCCCGCACCACAAAACCAGGCGCACCCATTGAACCAGGGATAATGCCCAACACCCCCTTCCCGGCTGGCGTAGCCCCTTTGCGATGCACGATCACCGTTTTGCCGTCATGCTCCTCTTTCCAGGCAAAGTTGTGGTGATTTTCAATGTCCAGCAGCACTTTGGCTCCCAGGTTTTTGGCAATGTGTTTATGAATCAGGGCATGGTTGGCGGCCGCATACAAACCCATCAACTGCATCGCCGCCCAATACTCCCGGCCAGGGTCACTATCCAAATCCAGCCAGGCCAGGTGGCGCAGCTCTTTCGGTAGTTCCGGGTGCAAATCCATGGCCAGCTTGCTGTAATAATCGCACACCGACGCCCCTGTGCCCCGGCTGCCGCTGTGGCTGAGCAAGGCCACATATTGCCCTTTTGACAATCCCACCGTCTCATCCACCACTTCCAAGATGCCAAACTCGACGAAATGATTACCGCTGCCGCTAGTGCCCAACTGTTCCCACGCTTTATCGCGGTTGCGCATGGTAATGGGGCTGACGCGCCAATCCTCATCCATCACCGGATGGTCGCGGCGCAACTGCCGGGGAAAGTTCGCGCCAATGCCAAAGCGGGTTTCGGCTTCAATGGCGTTCGCCATTCGCTTTTGTTCGCCACGAATCATGTTCGGGTGCAAGTCCAGCACCGTCAGCTTCATGCGGCAGGCAATGTCCACGCCCACCGCGTAGGGGATGACGGCGTTGCGCGTGGCTAACACGCCGCCGATGGGCAGCCCATACCCCACATGCGCATCCGGCATGAGCGCACCCCGCACGGAAACGGGCAACTGCACCGCATTTTTCATTTGCTCGATGGAGGCGGCTTCTAGCTCTTCGCCCCAGATGCGAAAGGGGGCGGGTTGGGCGCGGGGCTTAAAGGTGGGCGCGGGCATGTGTTGGGCCAGGATGGCATTTGCCAGGCCACCCAATAGCTCATCATTGGTGTAGTCGGCCGGGTTTTCGACAACGGCCGTAATCAAATCCGGTATGTCTCGTTTGGGAATACCCATGGCACGGGCATCGCGCACGGCCGTGCCCGCCGCCTTCATCGCCTCCCCCGATGGCACCCCCAACCGGGCTAACTTACTTGCATTCATACCACCTCAACTGTAGTGCATCCTCAGATGCGCACTCTGCCCAAACTTCGCGGTTCTTCGCGTCATTCGCGGATCAACTCAAAACCTGCGGCTGCGTATGTTTTCAAACGCCGCATAGACCGACGATTTGCGACGGCCGTTGCCATCCACAATACCCGCATTGCGCATCAGATCAGACCAGGCAAACCAGATCACCACCGGCACCAGGTTTGTAAACCGGGCGGCAATGGTGCTGTATACATCCTGAATGTACATACCGATGTCCTGGTAATACTGCGGCCCAATTTCGTTATCGGCGGCCACGCCAATCTCCGTTACCCAGAACTTGAGGCCGGGCAATTCCCGTTCATACTCGGCAAATGCCTGCCCCAACGTGCCAAAGGTCTGGCCCCAATCGAACGGCGCTTTGGTTCCCCAACGGCCGTAAGGATGGATCCCAATCGCATCCACCGGCCACGGGCCATTGAGCGCCTGCTTACACGCCTTCAGATAGGGAATAGTCTTATTCGGTCCCGTCGCCATCCCCCCAAAAATCAGCGGCGACTGTGGCGATTCCTCCCGAATGGCCTCCGCCACCCGCTTCAACACGACGGCAAACTGGGCTGGTGGCACATACACCGACGCCGGATTATTTTCCAGGTCGCCCTCATTCCAGATTTCATACGCCACTTCCGCGCCGTACTTCTTGTAGTGGGCGGCAATCTGGCGGGCCACATCGGCCAATTGATTGGCGTAGCTGTTCCAATCATTATTTCCCGACCAGGGCGCATTGCCCCACACCGTCTCCTGGTTCAGCACAATCAGCGAACCAACCCCCTGATTCACATACCCCTGCACCAGCGGGTCAAACTGGCGGAAAGCGGCGTTAATGTCTTGTCGTTCGGCCGGGTTGTGGCGGGCGGCCAGCTTAAATACCCAGCGCACCCAATCCAGGCCGCGCAGTTCACCCGTCTCCAGCGGATTGCTGTGTGGCGCGTCTGGGTTGATATTCATGCCGGTTTGCAAAGGCAAGGTCGCGGGCGTTGGGAACGAGTCGGCCGGTGGCTCGCGGTGAGGTGTTGGTGACGGAGTGGGCGCATCCTGCGTCACCTGAATTCGCAAATAGACGACCTGACCAAACAGATTCCCCTGGTCATCCTTCATGCGCCAGTCACCAAAGTAGGTGCCCGATGTGGTCGGCGCAGTCAGGTTGATGGAAACATCGCCGGTTGCACCAGGGGCAATGGCGGGCAGGGGATAACTGGTCTGGCTGCTCATAGCCTCTCCTTTCACCAGGGTCAGGCTAAATCCCGTTCCCCAAACTCGTGTTCCCGTGTTGGTCATGCGCCAGGTTTTGACAAATGGGGTGCCTGGTGCGATGGGCGTATCGTCGGGGATGGTAACATCGGCGACGTAGACGTTGTTGCTGATGGCGGGTTGGGCCGTTGCCACTTCCGAAATAATGCGCAAAAAGACAATATCGCCAAACTGGTTGCCCTGAGGATCGGCCAGCCGCCAGTCCCCATAATAGACATTGGGCGGCGACGGGGCGGTCATATGCACAGTAATATCTACGGTATCCCCTGGTCTGGCAGTTGGCAGAGGCGCTTTGCCGCCCGAACCCATCTGGCTACCGCCTACATTGACCACGCTATAACCTGGCCCCCAGGTCGTTTCGCCCGTGTTGCGCACACGCCATGTCTTGGCAAATTTCTGCCCGACCGTCAGGCGGGTATCATCGGGGATCGTCACATCAGCCACAAAAGCGGCATTTGACTTCTTCACAACGGGTTGTGTGGGCTGGGCTGGTGGCTCCACCACCACCATAGGTGGTGGGGTTGGTGGTTTCGGCTGCACAGGTGTGGGCACATCTGGTTTATCCGTTGCCTTATCTGGTTTATCGAATTCCACGTCAAATTGGCGCCGCAGCGTAAATTCCTTCACGGGGGTAATCAGTCGTTGGGCTTTATTGGCAATACCACCAAACTCCGGGCCTAAATACCAAATGGCTGCACCTTTTATCTCTGGATACCGGGCATAAAGTTCACCCACTTTTTCGATGTCCTTGATCGCTTTTTCCGGCGGTGGCACGTCGTTCAGCGTCCAGCCCCATTCGGTGATATGCACGGTGGGGCGGGAAATACCGTGTTTGTCGCAGACATCAAACAAGGCTTTAAACCGGCCCACTTTGTAGGGGAAGCCATCCATGACGTTATCCACGACGTAGCTGTATTCGTGCAGGGCAATGGCGGCTTGAGACGGCCGTTTGGCACACAACCGCAAATACTCCAGCATGCCCGGTTCTTCCCAGCCGGCCGGTTCCGGCTCACCACTTGACCAGGCAAACAGACTGACTTTGTAACCTTCCTGGTGAGCCAGATTGGCAATATGCACCGCAAAATGGCCGAGCCAATCACAATACTCCTTATCTACTTCGTTGATCGGTTCAATCCAGGTCAACTCTTTATCAAATTCCGGAGGCAGCTTGTCGCGGGTGCGCCGCCAGTGCAGTGCCGCGCCTGCTTCCGGGTCTTTGGCATATTTGGGGTCCTTGTAAGGCGGCACGTCATAGTCATATTCGTGCCGCTGCCCAACGGTACTGATCCGGTAAACCAGTGTATGGGGGACCCCACTTTTGCGCGCCAGTTGCCCGGCCTCAAAAACAGGCCCGTAGCTGTCTACTGACTTGATCATAAACGGAATACGTGCCGCATCCAGCGCCCGAAAGTAGTCACCAATCCCGGTGGCATTGCCCCCTGGCCCGGTGTGAAAACCGATTTTGTTGTGAACTTTCATGGTATTCTCCTGTTTCGTAATCCGTAATCGGTAATCCGTTATCGGTGTCAAGAGCTACGGTTCACGGTTGACGGTTTACGAAATGCCGGTCACCTGCCGGCCGCGCACATTCAATGTGCCTTCTAATTTCAAATTACCTGCCTGGAGAAGTTGGCGATATTCCTGGACGCGGAAAGTAGAGGTGCGCAGGGCGTTACCGGTGCCTTTGTCCCCTTTGGCGACGTATTGGTCGGCCAGCCGATTGAGCCGCTCTTCGCGCAAATCCAGAAAAGCGCCAATCCACTGGGTTTCGGTGATTCCTTTTTCGCCGATTTTGCCACCCAATCGTTCGGTGACACGGGGCAGGACGATATGCAGCCCGCCCTGAATGTTGGTGTCGTAGAGAGCGGCCAATCCCAGTGGGGAGCGCACATTGTATTGGCGAGCGGCGGTAATGGCCGGTTTGTAGAAACTTTCCTCAAAGACGGTATCCTGGGCTTCAGCCATGGCCGCTTCCTGGGCCGCTTCGAGGAGGAGTTGTTTGATACGGCCGTCGTTCCGCAAACTGGCATCCATCTGGGCCACCCGCCCGGCATATTCGTCTTTGAGCGCCTGGGCGGTAGGGCTGCTGTTGCGGGCCAGGTAAGCTTGCAAGACGCGGTTGAGTGTGCCGGAAGCCAATGTGGCCTGGTGTTTACCAAAGCTGATCACACCCGCATCATAGGTCTGGTAAGCGGCCGGGTTGCCTTCCGGGCTGCCGGATTCAAAGATGCTGGTGATGGCCCAGATGGTTTTGCGCCATTTGGCCGGTTCAAATTCCCCGGCAAACTCTACTGGCGGCGGCTTTTTCTCCGGTTGTGTAGGTTTTTCTTCCACTTTGATCGGTTTCTCTTCTACCGGGGCGTTGGTGGGCACCAGGATGCGCAGGTAGACCAGTTCACCAAAGAACTGCCCCTGGGAATTGCGCAGCCGCCAATCGCCAAAATGTTTCCCAGCGGTGCTGGGGGCGGTCTGGTTGATGGAAACGTCTACCTGTTGGCCGGGGGCGGCGGCGGGGAGGGGCACGGCCGTTGGGCTGCCCATGGCATTCCCATTGACAAATACCAGTTCATACCCCGGCCCCCAGGTGGTATCGCCACTGTTTTGCACCCGCCAGGTCTTCACAAACGACGTGCCCGCTTCAATTTGCACATCATCAGGGATGGTTACATCGGCAATGTAACGGCCGTTATCGCTCATACTTGCCTCCTTCATTTGTGTTTGCGTGATCTGGTGATTTTGTGTTCAGGTCTTAGATACACCCAAACACGCACACAAAAAAACACACAAACACTAACTAACTGCTTTGGGAAAAATAAAAGATGCTGTAAGCGTAAAGGAGAGTGGGGAGGTTGTCAACGAGGTTGTTAACGGGGTTGTCGCCAACCGGGCAGTCACAGTCGAAGTACGGCCGTGATGCATAATACATGAATTTGGTCACGCATCACGTTTCCCATCACCCTAAAATTAGGGCAGTAAGCAGCCAAAGACTGAGCATCACTTTTCTGTATATCGCAGCAAGCGCATCCCATTGAGCGAGACGAGAACGGTTCCTCCTTCATGCCCCAAAACGGCAACAGGCAGCGGCAACTCGCCAAAAATGATAAAAAATAGCATGACCACAATGGCTGATATGGCAAAAGCCAGATTAACAACCAATGTGCGCCGGGTTTTTTTGCTCAGGCCAATGACGTAAGGGATATTTTTCAGGTCATCACCCATCAACACAATATCGGCCGTTTCTAGCGCCACATCGGTTCCGGCCGCGCCCATGGCCATGCCAATGTCGGCCACTGCCAGCGCGGGCGCATCATTGACGCCATCCCCCACCATGATGGTGGGGCCATACTTTTCTTGAACCTGCTTCACGGCCGTGACCTTATCCTCTGGCAGCAAATCAGCAAACACCTCATCCACACCCGCTTCTTCGGCAATATGCCGGGCCACCCGCTCATGATCGCCGGTGAGCATCACTGTGCGCATAATGCCTCGCCGCCGCAAATCGGCGATCACCTGGGGTGCGTCCGGGCGAATCACATCAGCATAGGCAATCACACCGGACACACGGCCGTCTGACGCGATCACCACACTTGTTTTGCCCTCACCCTGATACCCGGCCACCACCACCTGCGCTTCGTCCAGACCGACCAGGTTTTGCCCCGCAAATAGGCGCAGGTTGCCAATCTGGACATGCAGGCCGTCTACCTCCGCCTGCACCCCCTTGCCCGTCACCGAATTAAACGAGCGCACCTCTGGCACAACCAGCCCCCGGCTGTTGGCCGCCTGAATGGTAGCCTGGGCTAAGGGGTGTTCGGATTTCGATTCGACGGCCGTAGCCAACGCCAACAGTTCATCTTCCGTCACATCTGCCAGGGGATGAATGTTCGTCACCTGTGGTTTGCCCACTGTCAACGTGCCCGTCTTGTCGAAAGCAATCACCCGAACCGTAGCCGCATTTTCCACATAAATCCCTCCCTTAAACAAGACCCCACGCCGTGCCCCATTGCCAATCGCCGACAGCACCGTCGCCGGCGTGCTAATCACAATAGCGCAAGGCGAAGCCGCCACCAAAATCGTCATAGCCTTGTAAAAGGCATCATCAAACGGCACATTCAACAGCGTCGGCGGAATAATGATAAACAACGCCGTCAGAATAATAACGCCCAGGGCATAATACTGCTCCGCCTGATCAATAAACCGTTGCGTCTCCGCCTTTTCGCTGCGCGCTTCTTCCACCATTTGAATCAGGCGGGCAATGGTGGAATCCTTTGCCAGTTTGGTCACGCGCACGTCCAAACTGCCGGTCTGGTTGATGGCCCCGGCAAAAATCAGGTCACCACTTTGTTTAGCTACGGGAATAGATTCACCGGTAATGGCCGACTGATCCACGCTGCTCTCACCGGCCACCACGACCCCGTCCAGAGCCATGCGGTCGCCCGGTTTCACAATCATCAGGTCGCCGATATTCACTTTTTCAATGGGTAGTTCGATCTCGCGGTCACTGCGTATGATGCGGGCGGTAGACGGCCGTAACTGCATCAACGCCCGAATCGCATTCCGGGTACGGTCCATAGCAAAATCTTGCAGCACATTGGAGAGTGAAAAGAGGAACAACAGCATCGCCCCCTCAAAAAATTCGCCCACCAATGCCGCACCAACGGCCGCCAACACCATCAGCAAATCTACATCAATTGTCCGCTGCCGCAGCGACTCAATCCCTCCCTTCAAGCCATAATACCCACCAAAAATGTAGGCCACACCATACAGACCCATCACCAGCCAGGCAGTGACCCCCTGCCGACTCAACAACAAGGCGGCAAACATGCTGACCAGGGTAATGACGGTAAAGATGGCCTCGGTATTGTGGCTAAACCAATACCACATCTGGCGGCGGTTGGAAGGGAGCACGATGGTATCGGCAACGGTTTCAGGCACGGCCGTTGTCACTTCGGCCGCCGATGGTTTCACCACTACCCCCATTTGGGTAATATGGCGGGTAATGTCCTGAGCATTGGTCTGGCTCCCATCAAAAGCAACAGACAATGTGCCCCCCATGTAACTGGCCGCCACACGCTGCACCCCCGGCAACTGCCCCACGCGCCGTTCCAACCCCAGTGCGCAAGACTCACAAGCCCGTCCGCCTTGCCGCCCCAGCCGCAGCGTACACCGCTCCCATCGCTGACTGAGCAAAGGTGATATAGCCTGCGATAAGGCCGCCACCTGCTCTCGATCAATCTGCGACGAATCATAATCAATACTCAGTTGATGTTCCGCCGGGTTCAGGTTGACCTGCACAATACCTGGCTCATCTGCCACCAGATGGTTAATAACCTCGGCACAATTCTCTTCTGATTGGTTCGCTTTCTCATCCATAGCCGTTTTACCAAATGTCCACAAAAAATTTAACTGCGGTTAATTATAACGGCTAAGCGGGAGTTGGCATGTGTATTTCGTCAGAAATAAAGCAGGAGTTTTAGCCAGTCAGGAGCCAATAAATCAATCCCACCAGCGCTCCCCCTAATACCAGCCAGGCGGAATTAATCTTGAAACGAAAGAGAAAAATGGCGGCCACAATTGCCAACAAAGCGGTCAACCAATCCACAATGGCCGCCTGGGCCAACTGCCAGGTAACGGCCGCCATCAACCCCAACGCGGCCACATTGACGCCATCCAGCAACGCCCCCATGAGAACCGAATGGCGCAGCCGGGGGATCAGCGGCCCCAGCGCGGCTACAAACAGGAACGATGGCAAAAAAATGCCGATGGTAGCCA
>CAYXUZ010000103.1:8848-21993 GCA_964467705.1 uncultured Ardenticatenaceae bacterium
GTGGCGGTGGTGAAAACGGGGCCGGGTGTAAACTGACCGATGGCGATGGCATCCAACAACTGCTGGTCGGTCAACCAGCCCAGACTGACGACGAGGTCGTTGCGCAAGAAAGCCAGCAACACATAGCCACTACCGTACAGGACGGCCCCAATTTTCAGGAAGATGAGGAACAACCCACTGAGGCTAATCGGCGCAGCTTCGGCCAGGGGCACGGCCGTCGCCACGCCAAACCAGGGCAAGAAGATACCAACACGTCTATTACCTGATGCGAAACGGTGACGGCCGTATTGAATGAGCGCCACTAAAGCCCCAGCTCCAAACAAAAGGAGTAGCTCATCAAGACCCAACACATACAAAACAAAAACAGCCCCCCCCACCATACCGAGCCATGTGCCCTTGACCGCTTTTTTGCCCAGACCCCACAAGGCTTGCAGCACAATAGCAATGATGACTGGCTTAATGCCATAAAGCAGCCATTCGGCGGTCGGCGTCGTGCCATAATTCACATAGAGCCAGGCCAACGCCAACACAATCAAGGCCGCCGGCAAAATGAAGCCAACCCCCGCCGCGAACAGCCCCTTGTACCCGGCCCTGGCATGGCCCACATGCATTACCATCTCGGTGGAATTAGGGCCAGGGATTAGATTGGTTGCACCCAACATATCCAGAAAATGTTGCTCACTAATCCAGTTGCGCCGGGTCACCACCTCATCGTGGAGCATAGAAATATGCGCCGCCGGGCCACCAAAAGCCGTAAACCCTAGTTTGAGCGACAACCCCAACATCTCCTTAACAGAACCCTGTGTTGGATTATGCTCCGTCTCTTCTACCTCTCTCTCACTCATTATCAAAGAATCCCAAACCGACGTTTAATCTCACCAAGGAGGAGTTGGCATCCGCAGATGCCAACGGGCGCATTCTCAAATGCGCCCTCCTCGATCAAATCAGAAAAAGTCGCACATCAGAGATTCAAAATATGCCGGGCAATCACCAGCCGCTGGATTTCGCTCGTCCCCTCGCCAATGGTCATCAGGCGCGTGTCGCGGTACAGGCGCTCCACTTCAAACTCCGCGCTGTAACCGTAGCCGCCATGCACCTGAATGGCATTGCGGCATACGCGCTCGCTGACCTCGGTGGCGAACAATTTGGCCATGGCCGCCTCTTTGGTATACGGCTTGCCCGCCCCCTTTAGCGACGCTGCCCAATAGACCATCAACCGGGCCGCCTGCAATTCGGTGGCCGCGTCGGCCAACATCCACTGCACAGCCTGATGCTGTTTGATGGGTTGGCCGAATGTCTCCCGCTCGTGGGCATATTTGACGGCCGCTTCATACGCCGCCTGCCCCAATCCCACCGCCAACGCGCCAATGCCCACCCGGCCACTGTCCAGCGTGGCTAAGGTTTGCTGCAAACCGCGCCCTTCTGTGCCTAGCAGGTTAGTCAAGGGCACACGCACTTCGTCAAAAGTGACAGCGTGAGTGGGTGAGCCTTTTAGTCCCATTTTCTTTTCGGCGGGCGCGATGGTGATGCCGGGGGTGTTGGTAGGTACCAGAATGTGGCTGAGGGAGCGGCTGCCACCGGCGGTATCAGTGCGTACCAACACCACCATCAGGTCAGCAATGGAGGCATTGGTCATCCACATTTTTTGGCCGTCAATGATCCAGGAGTCGCCTTCCTTCACGGCCGTTGTCCTCACCCCGCCCTGTAAATCCGACCCCGCCCCCGGTTCCGTCAGTGACAGGCAGCCCAGTTTGCCTTTGCCGGTTGCCAAAGGGGGCAACCATTCTTGCTTTTGGGCCTCGTTACCATATTTGACAATTGGCCCCAACGCCAGCCCATTGTGTGCCGAAATCGCCAGCGCCGTGGAGCCACACCCCCAGCCCAACTCCTCAATGGCGATGGCGGCGCTGATGGCGTCTACGGCCGCGCCGCCATATTCCTCCGGCACTTCCAGGCCCAGCAAACCGAGAGGCCCCATTTTGTGTACGGCCGTCCAGTTAAACTCCCCGCTCTCATCTGTGTGCCGCGCCAGGGGTTTTAGCTCCTTGGCCACAAATTCATGTACCACATGCCGAAATTCACGTTGTTCTTCAGTCAGTTGAAAATCCATGTTAAATCACTCTCCAAATTCAGTGGGTTTTGGTGTAATTATACGTCTTGCCCTTTTTCTCGGCAGGCCATAAAAGAAAACCCACCTGGCTTCTTTGAAGGATTTGCTGTGTAACCCTGACCGGTTACTGCAAAATGTGGGATAATCAAAATCGCCATTGTTTATTAGCAAATGGCAAAGGACGAAGAAGTGTTCTATGAGCCGAGATGAATATGACATCCCCGAAGTGTTCCGCCGGGCTATGGAGGAAGCGGGTTGGGACACAAATCGAAAGGATGATGAGGGTGGACAACGCCCTCCATTGCCACCGCGCCCGGCGGGCAACGGCCGTCCCAATCGTTTGATTCTGGTCGCCGCTCTCTTATTGGGTGGGTTGCTCCTGATTAGCTGGCTCGCCAATATATACACTGAATGGTTATGGTTCAGTTCGGTTGATTATTCTCAGGTGTGGGTGACACAGTGGTTGGCTCGTTTAACCATCTTTATATTGTTTTTCCTGGTAGCCTGGCTCATTTTATTGGCAAACTGGCTCATCGCTCGCCGCCGTGCTATGCGCCATACGCCGCCGTTTAACCCCAAATTTTTACAAATTCCCCAACTGAAATGGCTAATTACGGGCATTGCCACCCTGGTAGCCTTCGGCTTTGCCAGTTCCATTGCCGTCTCTTGGGGTGATTTGCTGCGTTATCTTCACCGCGTTCCATTTAATGTAACTGACCCCATTTTCAACCGGGACATCAGTTTCTATCTGTTTGAGTTGCCTCTGTATACCCTGTTGCAGCAATGGTTTGTTTCCTTATTGGTCATTGTGCTCATTGGCGTCATTGCTATTTATGCGGCTAACCATGTGCCCGAAATTCAGCGCGGTACATGGCGACCGCACGAATCGCGGATTTTTCGGCAGCATGTGGCACTATTATCGGCATTGATTTTAGGGTTATGGACGGTGGGATATCTGTTCGACCTGTATGAGCTGCTCTACTCGCCGCGTGGTGTGACCTTCGGCGCCAGTTACACCGATATGAATGTGCAGGTCTACGCGATTTACGCCCAGATGTTGTTTATGGGGCTGACGGCGCTGGCCATGCTGCTCAATGTGTTCCGATTTGATTTACGGCCGTTACTCCTCACGGCCGGTTTATGGCTGGCAGCCACCCTCATATTGGGCAGCCTGGTCCCTGGTTTTGTACAACGCTACTCTGTGGAGCCAAATGAACTGGTGCGCGAGACGCCGTACATTGCCCACAATATCGCCTTTACCCGGTTGGGTTTTGGTTTAGAAGAAGTGCAGGTACGGCCGTATGAGCTTGGCGCCCCCCTCACACAGCAAGATGTCGCCCGCAATGCTGAAATTGTGAAAAACATCCGCCTCTGGGATTACCGCCCGCTGCAAGCCACCTACAAACAGCTTCAAGAACTGCGCACTTATTACCAGATGGGCGAAATAGATATTGACCGCTATGAAATTGATGGTGAAACGCGCCAGGTCATGTTGGCCGCCCGCGAACTGAACAAAGCCGGGCTAGAAACGCCCACCTGGGTCAACACCAATCTGGTTTTCACACATGGCTATGGGGTGGTCATGAATCCAGTGAACGAATTTACGGCCGAAGGGCAGCCGGAATTTTTCATTAAAGATTTGCCCCCTCGCAGCAGTATTACCGATATTCAGGTTACACGGCCAGAAATCTATTTTGGCGAATTGACCGACGACACCGTGTTTGTCAACAGCCGCCAGGAAGAGTTTGATTATCCCCAGGGAACAGAAAACGCCTATACTCGTTATGCTGGGCAAGGTGGTGTTTTACTCAACAGCTACCTCAAACGGCTGGCCTTTGCCATTCGTTTGGGGGATTTCAACATCTTACTGAGTGACGATATTGATAACAACACCCAGGTGCTGCTGCATCGCCAGATTCAAGAGCGTATCCGCCAGGTCACACCATTCTTACTGCTTGACCAGGATCCCTATCTGGTGGTGACGGAGGACGGCCGTCTCGTCTGGTTACAAGACGCCTACACCATTAGCAACCGCTTCCCCTACTCAGAACCGGCCGTGTTGACCATTGGCAATCAGCGTTACCAGGTCAACTATATCCGCAACGCCGTCAAGATTGTGGTTGATGCTTACGAAGGAGATATTTCCTACTACATGACCGACCCGGACGACCCACTCATTCAGGCCTACGCGGGCGCTTTCCCTGGCGTATTCAAGCCGCTGGATGAGATGCCGGCCGATTTACGCAGCCATTTGCGCTATCCGGTGGATATGTTCACCCTGCAAACCAAACAATATCTGCGCTACCACATGACCGATTCGCGTGTCTTCTACAACCAGGAAGATGTCTGGCAGCTTCCGTCGGAACTTTATACCGTAGATGGCAACACCAACAGCAAAATGGCCGTGGAGCCTTATTACGTGAGTATGCCTCTGCCTGGCGAAACAGAAACAGAATACCTGCTCATCCAACCCTACACACCTTTGGGAAAGGACAACATGGTGGCCTGGCTGGCGGCGCGGAATGACGTGCCCAACTACGGCGAATTGATTGTGTATGAATTGCCCAAGCAGGAATTGATATTTGGCCCACTGCAAATTGAAGGGCGTATTGACCAGGAACCGGTCATATCTGAACAGTTTTCGTTGTGGGATCAGAGTGGCTCTAACGTTATTCGAGGCAACTTGCTCGTGATTCCCATGAACGGCCGTTTCCTATACGTCGAACCCATCTACCTGCTGAGTGAAACGAATGCCTTGCCGGAATTAAAGCGGGTGATTGTGGCCACGGATGCCCGCATTGCCATGGAGACCACCCTGGCCGGCGCATTAGCTTCCTTGCTAGAAACCTCACCCGAAGCTGTCGCCGAGGCCATAGGTGACACCCTGCAACCACCGGCCGAACCGGCCACAGGCGAAGGTGAATTGGGCACGGCCGTGACCCTCAGCCCGGCCATTACCGCCCTCATCACCTCTGCCAACGCCCACTACGAAGCCGCCCAAACCGCACAGCGCAACGGCGATTGGGCCACCTACGGCACGGAATTGGAAGCTCTACAACAGGACCTGGCACAATTGATGGCGCTGGTTGGGGAAGAATAAGGTAGACCTGACAGGCTTCAGAAACCTGTCAGGTCTCAGAGGAGTGGCTATGCACTATCACGATTTTCAGCACATTCTCTTTGAAAAACGAGACAACCACATTTTATGGCTCACCCTGAACCGGCCCGAACTGCTCAACGCCGCCGATGCCCGCCTGCATACAGAACTGGTGGAAGTGTGGCCGACCATAGATCGGGACCCGGACGTGCATGTGGCTGTCGTCACCGGGGCCGGGCGTGCTTTCTCCGCCGGGGGCGATTTGCAAATGGTGGCTAACGCCTACCGAAATTACGAAGAAATCTTGCGCATTCTGGATGAAGCGCGGCTGCTGGTTTACAACATGCTGCATTGTAGCAAACCGATCATTTCGGCCATCAACGGCCCGGCGGTGGGGGCGGGGCTGGTGGTGGCGCTGCTGGCGGACATCAGCATTGCCGCCGAAAATGCGCGGCTGGCCGATGGGCATGTGCGCATGGGGGTGGCGGCGGGTGACCATGCGGCCATCATCTGGCCGCTGTTGTGTGGCATGGCGAAAGCAAAGTATTATCTGATGACGAGTGAGTTTGTAGACGGCCGTACCGCCGCTGACATCGGGCTGGTGAGTCTGGCTGTGCCCGATGATCAGTTATTGGATAAGGCGATGGAAGTGGCTACCAATCTGGCGACCGGGCCACGCCACGCCATTCGTTTTACCAAACGCGCCCTGAACCAATGGCTGCTCCAGGCCAGCCCCATCTTCGACCATTCGCTGGCGCTGGAAATGCTCAACTTTTTTGGTGAAGATATGATGGCGGGGGTAGAGGGGTTGAAGGGAAAGGTACGGCCGTCTTACCCTTCCAGCATGTAGGCAGATGTAATTACGTAATTACTCAATTACTCAACTTCGCCCGCTTTTCCGCCGCATGGGCGATGCGGCGGAAAAAGCGCAGGCTGGGGGTAGCCTGCCAGGTGTAAATAACGTAAGTTCGAGCAATTTTGTCATGCCAGCCCTGGCGGGAATCGCTGACCAATATCCAGAAAAAGCCAAAGAAAAAGGGGATCATGGAGATGTAATAGCCAATTAACCGTTTGAGCGCCTGGGTGAACGACAACGGCCGTCCATTCACACTGACCACTCGTACCCCCAATAACATTTTTCCCGGCGTTTGCCCCACCAGCATCCAAAAAAAGATGAAATAGCCCACAAAAAAGGTGATATTGATAATCAACGTGATCCCCACCACCACAATATGAAGGACTTGCGCCAGCGTGCTGTGGTCATCCGAAAAAGTGAAAATGTCGGCAAACGTCACCTGAAAAAAGCTCAAAACCAGCATGACAGTCGTATTGGCGATCAGGATGATCGTCCATACCAATAGCTGGTCAGCGGCAAAGGCAATGAACCGGCTGACAAAACCAGCATATTGCCCTAGCAAGTCAGGTTCGGTGTGGTTTGGTGACATGGAGCGTCTATCCTGCTATCTGCATACTGTTACGGTTACTACTCTTCTTCCAGAAAATTGACGCGATCCGCCTGGGCCATCACTTCCGGGGCCGGCGGCGGCAGTTGTTCACGCGGTGGGCGGCGCAGCAGACCACGCACCAGCCGTTCCAGCACAATGTCGGCGGTGACGGTACGGCCGCGCACGCCACCCACAATATCATCCGCAATGCCGGCCGTTTGCTGTGTCACCAATTCCTTCACTTCCGGGTTTTCGGCCAAATGTTGGATCACTTCGTCAATAGTCAGGTTGACGGCCTGGCGAGCTACCAGACGGCTGCGGGGTTCTTCAGCCTGACCGCGTTCAATCCAACCGTTCACGGCCGTTTCCCCCCTGGCGACAAACTCTTCATACTGTCGCTGAACGGGCCGCATGACCGTGCTGTTGGTCACAGGTCGGGCCGCTCGCAGCAACCGCCCGGCAGAGGCGTTGATCAACCGACCGAAACGGGAAGCGCCTGAGCGTGCCTGGTCGTGTGCCTCTAAAGCCAAACCCACCAACGCATAACGCAGTTGGTCGGTGGCGGCGGGCACAGGGGCCAGATTACCTGGTTGAGCCACCTGGGACACCTCTGTTTCCCATTGTTTTAACCGGGCCACTAATTCGGCCGGTGCTTCAATGCTGGCTCCCACTAACAGGCGCACCAACGATTCCAATGCGTCAAATTCGGCCCTGTTAAGCGCCGTTTCCACCGGGACTAGGGCGTTTTCTGATTCTGTTTCTGTGTCCATTGTGTTTAGTAGGGCGATTTTACCAAATCGCCCCACCCTCCATTACACAATAGTTTATTGCTGAATGGCATTTGCTACCAGTGTCATTTCCAGCAGCACTTCGTCGGTGACGTTGGCAACGCCGGGCACTTCGGGAATGACCAGGTTGTAGTCGCCGCGCAAGACCTGGGTAGAGGCTGTGCCTTCCAGTCGTTCCTCGGTCACGGCCGTGACCGTCACTGTAAATGTCACCTCTTGCGTAATATCGCGGATGGTCAGGTCGCCCACAATCTCAAATGTCACTGTCTCGCCTACCTCCACACTGTCTGGCAGGCCGTTGACGGCCGTTGGCGTGAAGGTAATAAATTCGTACTGGTCGGTGTTCAAGATGCGGTTGCGAATAGCGTTGTTGCGGAAATCATTATCCGTCAGGAAGGTACGGGCGTTTACTTGAATCACGCCGACCTGTGTGGTAGACAGATCATTCAAATTAGCCGCAATCTGCCCCGCCACCTGGTCGGTGACACCGATAACCGTGTTACGCAGGCCGCGCAAATCTTCATCCAATGTGAAGCTCACCTGCGACTCTTCCTGGCTGATTTCATACAGGCGCAAGACGCCAGGGTCGGCGGTGGGTTCGGGGGTGTCGGTGGGGGGCACGGCCGTTGGCTCTGCTGTCGGTTCTGCTTCGGCTTCCGTGGCTTCGGGCGCGGGGGTGTTAGTGGGTGGTACGGCCGTTGGCTCTTCCGTTGGTTCGGGGATGGCTGTAGCCGTGTTGGTGGGCAGTTCCAGGGGGATTGCTTCAATGGGTTCGCTGGCCGCCTCTGGTGTGCGCAGCACAAAATACCAGATAGCGCCAATAACAATTACGCCAATGCCCGCCAGGATCAGCCCCCCGATCAAGGTACGGTTACTCTTCATGTTGTTCTCCTCACTTTATTTGAAAACGGTTGATGAATCAGGGGGTATTGTAGGGGCAGGGTGTGGTTGGCTCAAGTGGCGGGACTTGTGGTCTTATTGAGTTCTCACGCCGAAGGGGAGATTGGGAGATTGAGAGATTATCAATCTCCTAATCTCCCAATCTCTTAATCCCTTTTATGCTGCTATTTCCGCTCGCAACGCATCCGGGTCGCAGATGGTGATACGGCCGTTTTCCATCAATATCCATTCCCGTTGGCGAAAGTCACGCAACGCCTTGTTGGTGCTTTCACGGGTGGCGCCAATGAGGGTGGCGAGCTGGCCTTGCGTGAGTGTCGTGTTGATGTAGACGCCATTGTCGGCGGCACGGCCGTAATCCTGCGCCATTTCCATCAATTTCCGGGCTACGCGCTGCGGCACGGGCAGTGTGGTCAGCGTATCAATGTTACGGGTATTGTGCCGCACCTTGCTGCTGAGTTCTTGCATAAAGTTGAGCGCCAACGGTGGGTTCTGGCGCATGTGGTCACGGAACGCTTCCCGGTTGATGACCAGCACGGTGGTCGCTTCCATGGCCACGGCCGTTGCCGAACGCGGCAGCCCATCAATCACGGCCAGTTCGCCAAAGATGTCTCCCGGCCGCCCCAGCAAAATGACCGACGTTTCCGTGCCATCCAGCCCATTGATAAAGATACGCACCTGCCCGGATTTCACCAGATAGAGCACCCGGCCGGGATCACCCTGACGAAAAATGATGTCACCCTGGGCAAACGGCCGTTCCACCACATCTTCCAAAATCCGTTTCAAAACCCCTTCGCTCAGCCCGCGAAACAGGTCGGTAGTCTGCATAAACGCTAACGTATCCATACGGCCGTCCATTTTAACTGAAACTGGTGTGATGTGTGGCAAAGAAAGTGTTGAATTCATGGGAAAAGCCTCCCGTTTTCCGTAATCCGTATTTCGTAAACCGTAACCCGTTCACCGATTACGGGTCACGGATTACGGGTCAGGGACTACGATTTACGATTTACAAACCGCCGATAACCCAAAACACCAACCCAACCGCCAGCGCCAACGAGACGCTGGCCAGCAATTCGGCCAGGTATACGGCCGTCTGCTCTGATTCCATCACACGTGGCAGTTCCATCAAAAAGCGCGGCAGCACTACCAGCGGCACCAGATAAAATTGACCCAGAGCCACAAAAGTGACAATCAGCAGCCGTTCCATCATCGCCGGATATTTGTCGCTGCCGCCGAATTCGGGCGGCCCACCTTTGACCAGGCCGTAGGCAGTAAATTTGACAACCACCCAGGCGGGCATGGTCACAAAGGTGTATCCCAACAGATATAGCATCAAGGTTTCCTGGTTGAGTTCTATCGTCAGACGGCCGCTCATTGCCTGCATATCCAGATAACCGCCACCCACCAGGGCCATCCCAATCACCGTGAAGTGGAAAATCTGGTCGGCCACAAAACGGCCGAGCGGTGAAAATGGCAGTTTGTAACACAGGCCCACCGCGTCAATGACAAAGTGCATGACGCTGATGAAAACAGCCCAGGGCAGAAAGGCAGGGTCTACCACTAAGGCAAAGAGCAGGGTCACGGCCGTGACCACCAGACAATGCACCGCCACGCCCTTCAACTCCCGCGCTTTCCAGGCCGCCAGAGAATTCCACTGCAAAATATAGTCGCCAACCAGATGAGCCAGAATCATTGCCATTATCATCGTATAGGTCCTCCCAATTGTTGCGGGTGGGAGCAGGTGGCAGGCGGCAAGTGGCAAATAGCAAGTGAAACATTGCTATCGTTCTTGCCGATGCCTGATTGATGATTCGCTAAAAGTGGGCTGATTGCTCCCAGCGCCGCTTTTGATTGTGATGCTGGCAGTGTACGGCACGGCCGTGCCCCCCGCTGTGAAATGGATCACAACCCCAGACAAACTGACAAATGTCATACCCTGGTTGTGACAATTATCACTAATTGACGGCCGTCATGTTGGATAAATTTCGGTCATTCAAAATATGGAGTATGTTGGTCAACAATGTCCATTTTTCAAATCAACCGCCGTACCGATTATGCCGTGCGCATGATGATTGAACTGGCTTTACAGGGTGATAACTCTCTGCCCGCACGACATCTGGCACAGCGAACGAACGTGCCCAAAGCGTTTTTGCACAAAATCACGGCCGATCTGGCCAGGGCCGGCCTGATACAAACCCAAACCGGGCCAGGCGGCGGCCTGAGTCTCAACCTTCCGCCTGACCAAATCACCATGCGCCACATTGTAGAAGCGATGGAAGGCCCCATCTGCCTGAACGTTTGTTTATTACGGCCGCATGAATGTCCGCGTGATGCACTCTGCCCAGGGCATGACTTTTGGGGCGAGCTGCAAACGATTATCGTGCGGCAGCTACAGGCCACCACATTGGCAGACCTGGTTGCACACGCCCGCACGTTGCAGCAACAGCCCCGCCGCCGTGACCATATTCCTTACCTGATTCCCGGCCAGACTGTATCGGTCATTGATTTGCCGGTGATTGGAAGGACACCATGAGTGTGACAACAGCAGCACGGCCGTCCAGCCCTTTCTTTGCTCCCGTCTGGCTTATTTTTTACGCGCTGCTGGCGGTGGTGGCCTTGTTCGTCGGCGTTTTTGTGGTGCTGCGTCCGGTCGTTGTGCTGCCGCGCATCACCCTCGCTCCCGGTTTCCGCCTGACAGACCAGACCGGCGCAACGCTTTCTAACGAGGATTTACGGGGCGGCATCACGTTATACAACTTTACCTACACCGACTGTCAGGAGGGCTGCCCACAGACCACTCCCGTCATGGCCCAGGTGCAATCACGGCTGGTGGAACTCAATACCGGCGTTATTCCGGTGCGGCTGGTGACCATTTCCATTGACCCAGAAAACGATACCCCCGAAAAGCTGGCCGCATACGCCGCCCAATTTGGCGCTGATCCGGCCGTGTGGCACTTTGTCACCGGTTCACCAGTGCAGATCAAGTCAGTCGTGGGTGGCGGTTTTAGCACGTATTACGCCGCCAAAGAAGAGGGCATACGTTTCGACCCGGCTTTTATGCTGGTAGATGGGAATGGGCTGCTGCGGGCAGAATACCGCACGGCCGTGCCCAACATTGACATCATCTTGCGCGACATCAATCTACTGACCGAAGAGGCACAACATGCCGATGGCCCCTCCCGGCTGGCGTATGAGGCCGCGCACTTGTTTCTGTGTTACCCGCGTTAAAGAGGTAAGCAGCAAACAGTGAACAGTAAACAGTGAGCAGTGAGCAGTATGGCGACTATTAGCGAACACGTAGGGCAAAAAAAGAGTAACCGACGCCTGATCTGGCTGGCAGTGGGGGCGCTGGCAGCGGGCGTGTTGGTGGGATGGTTGGTTTGGGGGTGGTTACGGCCGTACATCTATCACGGCCTGGAAGTTCACGCCAACACGCCCGTTACCAATTTCACCCTCAACGGCCCTGGCGGGCAGCCTGTCAGCCTGGTGGATTTCCGGGACAAGATCGTAGTGCTCTATTTTGGCTACACCTTCTGCCCCGATGTTTGCCCGGCCACTATGAACGAACTCAAAGTGGCTGTAAATGAACTTGGCAAACAGAGTGAGGATGTGCAGGTCATCATGATCTCACTCGACCCGGAACGGGACACGCCGGAAAAGCTGGCCGAATACATGGCCTTTTTCCACCCATCGTTTATCGGTCTCACCGGCAGTGAGGAACAGATCATTGCCGCCAGCGCGCCGCTGGGCATTTTCTACGAACGGCACGAGGGTACGGCCGCATCTGGTTATCTCATTGATCACACAGCCACAGCGATGGTGTTAGACAGACACGGCCGTCTCCGTCTCGTTTTCCCCTTTAACACCAGTGGCGAAGAGGTCGCCGCCGACCTGCGCCACCTGCTGCGCGAATAAAGTGTGATCCGCGAAGAGCACAATGAGACGCGAAGTTATCTTTCGTGTCCTCACGCTTACACAATTCCACGAAGGACGAAATTCAAAATTCATCCTTCCTAATTCCTAATTTTATAAGGAGGTTGATATGGACAAGGACAAGAAGGAATACAAAGTACCGGCCGGCACAATCACCATTCTGGTGATCTTTGTGCTGCTGATTATTGCATTATGGGGCAGCGCCTATCTGACGTTGCTGTCCCGAGGAGCAACCGGATAATGCACATGGATAAACGTGAACGCAACTATATTGGCATTTCTGTCCTGTTGATGCTCATTTTTGCCACTGCCCTGATGGTAAGTGCGTTTGCCTATGGCATTCAAGTGCCCGTGCCCTATGAGCGCGTGGACCCGCGCACCGTAGCTACGCCAGGCGCATCTCCCTGGGGCGACCCGGTGGAGGAGCGAGTACGCGAATTGGCCCCGAACAAATATGAGGCATACATTCTGGCGCAGACCTGGGCTTTTTTACCTAACAAGATCACCATACCAAAAGGCTCTTCGCTCACGCTCTACGTCACCAGCAAAGATGTGCAACACGGTTTCAATATCCAGGGAACCAATATCAATATGATGGTCATACCCGGTCAGGTTTCCACGCTCACCGCTACCTTTGATAAATCGGGAACCTACAACATTGTCTGCAACGAGTATTGTGGCGTCGGTCATCAGATCATGTACGCCACAATAGAGGTGCAGCCGTAATCGGTAATCGGTTATCAGTAATCCGCAGGCTGTAAACCCTTTACAGGTTACGCATCACGGATTACGGGTCATGGATTAGGAAAAAAGAGGTGGTAAATGGATGCCTTGAATGAGATGGTTCAACCGGTAACATTCCCCCGGTCATGGTG
>CAYXUZ010000104.1:0-21621 GCA_964467705.1 uncultured Ardenticatenaceae bacterium
GGGAGACACGGCCGTATACTGCCAATGTATGAAGGGTGGTGATATGGGGTACGGCCGTGAGGTGGTGAAAAGGCAGGCTCCAGCGGGCAAAGATGGGGCGGCACGGTGGGGACAGCATCCCTTCGGGCTGAGAGGCGGCCGCAGCCGCCAGCATAGCTACAAGAAGACCACGCCGCAGCAAGGGAGGATTCATTGTATGTACAAACCCCGCTTCGATTCCATAGGACATGACAGAAGGCAAATTGGATGAAAAAACAAATCAAATTGATGGCAGATTATCATTGTTGGCCTTTATGGTGGGCCGGGACACATGAACCTGGGAACATCAATCCAAGAACATTACCTATTCATGAAGATTTAGCTGCAAAACTAGATGGTTGGGCTAGTGAGTATGATGCTCAATTAGTCATAGACAACCCCGGCTCGTCAAAGTTTTCTTCAGACAAGGAGCTAACAGCATTCAGTGATAAGGGGATCATTCTTTGGAAAAGGTTGATAGAGCAGTTGTCGCCTGATTACGAGATATGGTTTTTTCACCCAATATTACGAAGGGTTCTCAAAACCCCTGAGAAAATTGGAAGAATTCGTGAACAGGATTAGCACAGACATTTTATAGCACGGCAGTAATGGCAGTATGGCCGAACACCTCCTTGGCTGTGGCCGATCTTCCAGACCGTGCCACATTCCCTTGCCAGTCACCAGCCCGTTTGCCAACGGCCGTTGCCTTGCTTTTCGCGCCGCACCTGCCACCTGTACGCAACGGATGGGTAGATGGGGTGAGCGGCGGGTTATTGGGGCTACGGCCGTGCCCTTCCCACATTCCCCTTGCAAAACCCGGCGTTGACAAAGCAGGGCACGTTATGTATCTTTACGCCACCATGAACAAGTTCACCATCTCCGCTCCCGTCCCTAGTGGCCCCGTTGCACAAACAACGGGGCGTTGGCGCGTGATATACAGGTAATTCAGACATCCGATTTTTCCAAAAAATCGGATGTCTCTGAACGAACGACCAGTTGCGCCCCGTGTTGGATTTCCACACGGGGCGTTTGTTTTTTATCCACAGATTTCACAGATTTCACAGATCGAAAATCTGAGTAATCTGTGGACAACACTTTACGGAGAGAGACAAAATGCGAATGAGTCAACTAATGAACCAGACCTTGCGCGAAGCGCCGGCCGGGGCGGAAGTGGAAGGCCACCGGCTGCTGCTGCGCGCCGGGTTTGTGCGGCAGCAAGCCGCCGGTATTTTCAGCTACCTGCACCTGGGGCACCGCACCCTGCAAAAGCTGGAAACGATCATGCGCCAGGAAATTGACGCCCTGGGCGGCCAGGAAATGCTCATGCCCATCGTCCATCCCGCCGCCGTCTGGCAGGAGAGCAAACGGTGGTATGAGATTGATGATGAGATGGGACGCTTTCAAGACAAAAACGGCCGTGACATGGTGCTCGCCCTCAGCCATGAAGAGATTGTCACCGACTTGGCCCGCCGCGAAATCCAGAGCTACCGCCAACTGCCGCGCCTGGTTTACCACATCCAACTGAAATGGCGCGACGACCCCCGTCCCCGCGCCGGTCTCATCCGCGCCCGCGAATTCACCATGCTGGACAGCTACACCCTGGACGCCGACGACGCCGGGCTGGACAAACAGTATTGGGCACACTATGAAGCATATTTCCGCATTTACGGCCGTTGCGCCCTGCCCGTCATCGCCGTGGAATCCGATGTAGGCATGATGGGCGGCACGTTAGCGCATGAATTTATGTACCTGACCCCCATTGGCGAAGATACCTTGCTGCTGTGCGATGGCTGCGACTACAAAGCCAACCGCCAGATCGCCGCCTTCCGCAAAACGGCCGTGCCCGCCGAATCGCCGCTGCCCCTGGAAAAGGTCGCCACGCCAGACACCAAAACCATTGAAGCCCTGGCCCAATTCCTGGGTGTGCCCAAAGCCAAAACCGCCAAAGCCGTTTTTATGACCGCCACGATCAAGGAAGGGCAGACTAAAAGCGAAAAGGTCATCTTTGCCGTTGTGCGCGGCGACATGGAATTGAACGAGACCAAACTGGCAAACGCGCTCAAGGCGCAGGCGTTACGGCCGTCTACCGAAGAAGAAATCCGCGCTGTGGGGGCTGTACCCGGTTACGCCTCGCCCATTGGTTTGAGCGGCATCATAACGGTCATAGATGAGGCAGTGGCCGCCGCGCCCAACCTGGTGGCCGGGGCTAATGAAGTGGGCTACCACCTGAAAAATGTCAATCACGGCCGTGACTATACTGCCCACCTCATCACCGACATCGCCGCCGCTGAAGACGGGGCCGCCTGCCCACATTGTGGTGAACGGCTAACGGCCGTGCGCGGCGTAGAGGTTGGTAACATTTTCAAGTTGGGCACACGGTACACAGAAACAATGGGCGCACACTATCTCGACGAAAATGGCGTCTCCCGCCCCATCATCATGGGCAGCTATGGCGTGGGCGTCAGCCGCCTGCTGGCCTGCCTGGCCGAACATTACCACGACGAACAGGGATTGATCTGGCCGATTGCGGTCGCCCCTTACCCAGTGCATCTGGTGGTGTTAAGAGGTGGGGAGGAGACGGCCGTAGCCCTCTACTACCAACTGCAACAGGCCGGGATTGAAGTGCTGTTTGATGACCGCGATGAATCACCCGGCGTTAAATTCAACGATGCCGACTTGATTGGCCTGCCCATCCGCCTGACGGTGAGTGGCCGTTCCCTGCAAAACGGCGGCGTGGAGGCCAAACTCCGCCGCCATTCGGAACGGGACATTGTGCCTCTGATCGATATTGTGCCCCACATAGAAACGGTGATGGAAGCCATGTACTCTGAGATCGTCACCTGACAAAAATAAAGGGTGGCAGACTAACAAACTACCACCCTTTACTGATTGTTGCTCCGTCCAGGTTAATTGAGGCTACCCCAAATTTTACATTTACAGGACTTTCGCTTGCTGTCACCGATCTCCAGACCGAGCGACTCAGGCACGGCCAGAAACCGGCCTGAGCGGAGCAAAAGTTCTAATTTGCTAAACTGCTGACTACTCCCCACCCAGGCTTTGAATAGCCGGTTGGATGGTGTCTACGGCCGCATTCACTTGCTGTCGCGCCAATCCCCATTGCTGGCTGCCAATAGTGCCCGGCTGTGGGTTGGCCAGGAAATTCCGGCAGTTATCCGTCATATCACGCGCCCCGGCCGTAAATATGTCAATGGCAGCCCGATAGATTCCATACGCATTTTTCACCAGATCATCTTCCTGGGTTGTATCAAACGTTGGGGCAAAGGCGACCCGATCATGGGTGTCTACCACATCCTGACAGTCAATGCCCCCACTACGCAGCGCCCCATCAATCAAGCCGCCATAACGGAGCATGTCGTTGCGGGCGCTAATCATAGCCGCCAACAAAAGCTGCTGTGTATCCACGTCCGGCGTACTGGTGGGCTGTGGGGCGGCGGCACTAGGCGCTGATGTGTTGGTGGGGGCAGGCGTGGGCGTTTCGGTGGGCACGGCCGTGACCTCCACCTCCACCAATCGCGTCACCTCCACTTCCACCTCAACCTCTCGCGTCACCTCCACTTCCCTGGTCACTTCGACCTCCTGAATCACCTCCACTTCATGGGTGACTTCTACCTCGACCTGGCGTGTAACTTCCACCTCCCTCTCTACTTCTACCACACGGGTAACTTCAACAGGTTCTTGCGAGCAGGCAGCCAAAAACCATAGACCTAGAAGTATGAAAATAACTTTACTCAGTTTCATTTTGTAATCACTCCCTTTTGGGCTTTGTCAACTGGCCCAGATTTTGCAACAAGCTGAAGTATATGAGAGAAAAGGAAACGCTGCAAAAATAGCCAGCCGACTAGAAAGCGAATTGAGTAACATTAACAACCAGACTAAAAGAGCGGTTTGCGCTCACTTTTTGGCTTGACTATAATTTCCGCGACTATTAGGAGATGAATCCCTATGGCTCTTTCAGAGTCCAACACCCAACTTTCCCCGACCTTACCTGATATTTCTTCTTCAACCAGTGAAATCCGCCAGCCGACACAGGTAGTGGTACGGGAGATCGTCGAGACCTTACTGCTAACGTTCTTCATCTTCTGGCTCGTCAACAGTCTGGTAGGCCGCTATCGCATTGATGGCAGCAGCATGAATCCCACGTTGCAGCATGGGGAATACTTGCTCATCAACAACCTCTCGTATTATCTGAATGAGCCAGAGCGGGGCGACATCATTGTTTTTCATCACCCCAACAGTGACCTGAATCTGATCAAACGGGTAATTGGTTTGCCGGGTGATCAGATCGAAATTTCTGACCAGCACGTCAAAGTGAACGGCGTGATATTGGATGAGCCTTATATTCAAGCAGAGCCAACGTATAGCGGCAATTGGACAGTACCGGAAGGTCAATACTTTGTCCTGGGAGACAACCGGAACAGTTCCAGTGACTCACATAGCTGGCAATACCTACCCAAAGAAAACATCATCGGCAAAGCGATTTTCATCTATTATCCTTTTACCGATTGGGGTCGTGTACCACATTTCCAGCACCCCATCGAATGAGCTTGTAATGTAATGGAATACCGGCGTGAGGATATTGAGCAAATGGTACGGCAGGTGGTTGCCCGCACAGTGGAGGCAACCTTATCTACGCCAGAAAATGCACCAGTCAACGGCCGTACCCTTCTCGCCTCCTCCCCGCGCCCCATTGTAGACGCCGAAATTGTGCAGCAACTTCCTGCACATTCTGTCTATTCTGTCCCCTCTGGCACTCTCATCACACCTCTGGCCCGTGAAGCCGCCCTGGAAAAGGGGATTCGATTGGAAGTTGATGTGCCAAAGTCCGAAGTCCGAAGTCCGATCACCGATTACCAGGCACCGATTATCGAAAGCCGCACCATCGCCCTGGGTGCAGATCATGGTGGCTTCCAACTAAAAGAGCAAATCAAAGAGATATTGGCGAAAGCCGGTTTTGCGGTCATTGATTGTGGCGCAAACAGCAGTGAAGCGGTAGATTACCCGGACTATGCCTATGCGGTGGCGCAGTTGGTGGCCAACGGCCGTGCCTGGCGCGGCATTATGATTGATGGCGCAGGCATTGGTAGCTGTATGGCGGCCAATAAAGTGCCCGGCGTGCGGGCAGCGATGTGTTATGACCAGGCAACGGCCGTGAACAGCCGCGAACACAACAATGCCAATGTGCTAACATTAGGGGCCGGTCTCATTGGCCCGGCCCTGGCGAACCAGATTGTCACCACCTGGCTCAACACCGATTTTGGCGGCGGCCGTCACGCCCGCCGCGTGGATAAGATAGACGCGATTGGCGAACGATTTTCTCGTAAACCGTAAATCGTGATCCGTAAGCCGACATCGGATTACGGGTCACGGATTACGGACAACGGTATGGCAAATCAGGCGACTTTAGAACGACTCATTGAGGAAGTCACCCATGAGGTATGGCTGCGGCTGAACCAGATGGAGGGTGGGGGTACGGCCGTGCCCGCCACCGGCTGCAATTGCCAGGACGGTTCCTGCGCCCAACACTGTACCGATAAAGTTCACCAGGTGATGCAGGCCGGGGCTACCCGCCTCACCGCCAGCCTGGGCACCCACCCCACCGACCAGGCCATCAGCCGCACCATTGACCACACCTTGCTCAAAGCCGACGCCTCCCAGGAGCAAATTGCCCAGCTTTGTTATGAAGCCCGCAAATACCAGTTCGCCTCCGTTTGCGTTAATCCTACTAATGTGAAATTATCCAGCCAACTACTCAAAGACAGTGGCGTCAAGGTCTGCACGGTGGTTGGCTTCCCATTAGGAGCCACCCCTGGCACCGTCAAAGCGTATGAAACCCAACAGGCCATCCGTGACGGCGCGACGGAAATTGATATGGTCATCAACGTAGGTGCACTCAAATCGCAGGATTATCGGCTGGTGCTAGAAGACATCGGCGCAGTCGTCCGTGCTGCCCACGCCGGTAACGCCCTGGTCAAAGTGATCATCGAGGCCGCCCTGCTCAACGATGAAGAAAAAGTGGTTGCCTGCCAATTGGCTAAAACGGCCGGGGCCGATTTTGTGAAAACCTCCACCGGCTTCGGCCCTGGCGGGGCCACCGTGCCAGATGTCTCGTTGATGCGTCGGGTGGTGGGGGCAGACATGGGCGTCAAAGCGGCCGGCGGTGTGGGTTCACTCCAGGATGCCCAGGCCATGATTGCCGCCGGGGCTACCCGCATCGGCGCCAGCGCCGGTGTGCGCATTGTGCGCGAAGCGGCCGGTGAACAGATAACAGCCGCTAAAAGTAACTATTAAAGCAGCAAACATGACAGGTAGCCCAAAACCTGTCATGTTTTAACGAAGGAACTGAACATGAAATGTAATCATTGTCGCATTGGTCATCTGACCGACGCCAAAATGCCGTACATCACCTTTTTGGATGACCAGATGATCGTTGTGCCCGATGTCTCCGCTCATCGCTGCGATATGTGCGGCGAAGTGCAGTTTAGCGAGAGTTTTTTAGAGCAGTTACAATACCTGCTCGACCGATTGACAGAAACGGAATATCCGCCGGAAGCAGCCGAATGGCTGGCGCTTAATGAGCAGTTGGGCCATTGGCAGCCCGGCAGCCGGATGATTTAACCATGACCGTTGATTTACGCAGTTACGTTTTTTTAGATAGTTTGCAGCCGCAGCACGCCGCCTTTTTAGGCACCGTAGCGCGGGGCTTTTTGCCGCTGCCTGGTGATGCGTCGTTGTGGATTGAGATTTCGCCCGGCATTGAAATTAACCGTATCACCGACATTGCCCTGAAAGCGGTGGGGGTGCGTCCGGGCATGCAGATAGTGGAACGGCTCTATGGCTTGCTGGAAGTCCACTCATCCAGCCAGGCAGATGTGCGCGCAGCCGGGGCGGCCATTCTGGACGCACTGGGCCTGAAAGAGGAAGACCGTTTGAAGCCAAAGGTAGTGTCCAGCCAGATTATCCGCCACATTGACGCGCATCAGGTACAGTTGATTAACCGGATGCGGCACGGGCACATGATTCTGGCCGGGCAAACGCTGTATGTGATGGAGGTGGCTCCGGCGGCATATGCGGCTCTGGCCGCTAACGAAGCGGAGAAACGCGCCGACCTAAACATTTTGGAGGTGCAGGCGTTTGGCAGTTTTGGCCGGGTCTACCTGGGCGGCGAAGAACAGGATATTATGGCGGGGTATCAGGCGGCGATTACGGCCGTTGAAAGCGTATCCGGCCGGGCGCAGGAAGAAAGTAAACGCGAGTAGTTATGGATCGTGAGCAGTAAGCAGTGAGCAGTTCAAGTTTACTGCTTACTGCCCACCGCTTACTGCTCACTGTTTTTTAGGAGGCACTTATGACTGAAGCACTAGGTATGATTGAATGTCGCGGGTTTGCGGCAATGGTAGAAGCGTCTGACGCGATGGTGAAGGCGGCCCGTGTCGAGTTAGTGGGTTACGAAAAGACCGGCGGCGGTTACGTAACGGCCATTGTGCGCGGCGATGTGGCGGCCGTGAAAGCGGCCGTAGAAGCGGGCGCACGCGGCGCAGAAAAAGTCGGCGAAGTGGTCGCTATCCACGTCATTCCACGCCCCCACCCCAATGTTGACCAGACCTTGCCGTTAGGACGGCAGGATGCCAGTGAGCAGTAGGCAGTAAGCAGTGTGCAGAAAACTGCTAACTGCCTACTGCTCACTGCATACTCAACCAAACTATGTATCTTGGTAAAGTTATCGGCACGCTGGTAGCCACGCGCAAGGAAAGTTCGCTGGATGGGCTGAAGTTTCTGGTGGTACGCCGCCTGAGCGTGGAAAATGAAGAAGAGAGCGGCTATGTGGTGGCGGCCGATGCTGTGGGCGCGGGTATTGGCGAGGTAGTCATGGTGGCTACCGGCAGTTCCGCCCGACAAACAGTGATGACCGACAAACGGCCGTGTGACGCCGTCATTATGGCGATTGTGGATACCTGGGAAGTGGCCGGTGTGGAGAAATATCATAAGTAGATATTGAGATATTGGGGCATTAAACTATTATCTCAATATCTCAATATCTCAATATCCCAATATCCCAATCCCTCTCTATCTCCATGAAAGATGAAGAAATCCAGGCAATTATTAACCGGGTAATGCGCGAAGTGGGCGCGACGCCACCCATGCCGGTTGCCGCACGGCCGTCGTTTCCCTCATCACCTGCCCCCAGCCACCAGCCACCATCTTCTGGCCAGGATGGCCTCTTCCCCACTCTGGATGAAGCCGTCGCCGCCGCCAAAATCGCCTTTCAGCAACTTAACGAGCTACCCCTGGAAATCCGCAAACACATGGTGGCGCACATGCGCCAGGCCGCGCGCGAACATGCCCAGGTGTTGGCTGAACTGGCCCATAGCGAATCCGGCATGGGGCGCGTGGAAGATAAAGTCCTCAAAAACATCCTCAATGCGGACAAAACACAGGGAACGGAAGCGCTGGAACCCATAGCCTGGAGCGGCGATGGCGGCCTGACGCTAACGGAATGGGCGCCGTATGGCCTGATTGGGGCGCTGACGCCCAGCACCAATCCCACCAGTACCGTCATTTGTAACGCCATCGCCATGGTCGCCGCCGGTAATGCGGTGGTCTTTAACGCCCACCCCTCCACCCAAAACGCCTCCAACCGGACGGTGCAGATACTCAACCAGGCGATTCGGAAAGCGGGTGGGCCGGGAAATTTGCTCACGGCCGTAGCCCAACCCACCCTGGAAACCGCCACCGCCCTCATGCACCACAAAGACATTCGTCTACTCACCGTTACCGGGGGCACGCCTGTGGTGCGCGCTGCCATGCAAAGTGGCAAACGCGCCGTCTGCGCCGGGCCGGGTAATCCACCGGTGGTGGTAGATGAAACGGCCGATATTGAACAGGCCGGCCGAGATATTGTCATTGGCGGCTCGTTTGACAATAATATCGTCTGTACTACCGAAAAAGAGACGTTCGCCGTAGCCGCCATTTGTGATGATCTCATCAACGCTATGACCCGTTACGGCGCGGTGAAAATCAGTAGCTGGCAGTTTAACCGGCTCTGGCAGGCGGTGACGGTGAAAGATCGCGGCCCACGCCAACCGGCGGACATGAACAAAACCTTCATCGGTAAAAACGCCAGTGTGCTGCTGGCGGAAATTGGCATCACCGCTGGGCCGGAAGTAAGACAGATTGTAGTCGAAGTAGACCAAAATCATCCTGCCGTCTGGTCAGAACAGATGATGCCCATTATGCCGGTGGTGCGCGTGACCAGCGCGGACGAAGGTATAGACCTGGCGGTGGCAGCGGAACATGGTTTTCGGCACACGGCCGTGATGCACTCTAAAAATCTGGACAACCTCAGCCGCATGGCCCGTGAGATGGATTGTAGTATTTTTGTGAAAAATGGGCCTTGTCTGGCCGGGCTGGGTTACGGCGGTGAAGGCTTTTGTTCATTTACCATTGCCAGCCCCACCGGCGAAGGGTTGACCGGCCCACGCAGCTTCAGCCGTTTGCGACGCTGTACATTGGTAGACTCTTTTCGTATCGTATAATTTTTTTCTCCTGGCAGTAACGGGAGATTGCATCAGAGCAAGGAGAAATATGTTACATGAGTATTGGCGCACGCAATCTGATCAATCTTGACCTGTTTACAGATGCTTATCGGGTGACAGGCCGAGCCTTAGTAAGCACCGGGGGCATCCATGCCGAACTGGGCAACCCAAATTCTAAGTTTTTGGAATTGCAGGATGCGTATATTTCACGCATCCATGAACCAGGAGCGATTATTGCTAATTACAAACTGGCCTCTTTTCGCAAAGACAATATCAACTTTATTGTGTTGAGTGATCGGCGTGATGGTATACCGGTGGGCACACAGCACGGCCGTAGCGTCTTCACCCGTGGCCGGCATATCCCCGCCTTTCTAACCGTTCCCTCCTTTGAAATTCAAGGCGAAGTGATTCACGAAGGAAAACCCTCGGCGCGGGAAATTTTGGTACAATCTATGGGGCGGTTTCAACTAATCTTCGATGCCAAAGCCTCCGCCTCCAGTGCGCCAGAGATTTCCTACAGCGGCGACCTGATTTTGGTACAAAAAGAACGTATTGGCATTTTTTGTCTGGACTTAAGTCAAGCCCCGTAAGCCGAGGAGAGGATTGAGTGGCCCGTATCTACGTAATTGACGACGACGAACAACTGCTACGCATGGTTGGCCTGATGTTGGAACGCGGCGGCCATACGGTTACGCTTATCAGCAACCCCGTTGATGGCCTGGAGCAGGTGCGCACGGACAAGCCCGATCTGCTGGTACTGGATGTGATGATGCCCAACTTAAGCGGGCATGATATTTCGCGCGAAATTCGGGGCAACAAAAATTTGGAAGACTTGCCCATACTGGTGCTCACTGCCCGCTCCCAAGAAATTGACCGTACTACTGCCCTGAAAAGTGGTGCGGATGATTATCTGAGTAAACCTGTCACTTCACAAGAATTGATCGAACGAGTAGATGGTCTGTTGGCAAAAAAGGGCAGCCAGAAGAAGCAAGAAGAAGGGGTGTTGGTGACATTATTTGGCTTTCGTGGTGGGGCTGGACGCACCACGCTGGCAGTGAATCTGGCAGCCGCACTGCGGCGGGTAAGCCAACAAGAGGTGTGTCTGGTAGATTTGTCGCCAACGGGCAGCCAGAGCGTGATGCATATGCGGCTTCAGGCCCGCTCGTCATGGGCTGACCTGCCGGATAATCCTGACTGGCAGGCGTTAAAAGAGCGCCTGGTGATTCATCCATCCGGGTTACGGGTGTTGGCAGCACCGGCAAAACCGGTGTCGCCGATGACGCCTGTGGAGGAGAGTTCGCGGCTTATGTTGGAAATTTTGCGCCAACACGTCGCCTTTACAGTTATTGACGCGCCTAATGTTTTTTCACCGGCTTTTGTGGCCGCTGTGGCAGCGGCCGATATGGCTTTGCATGTGGTAACGCCAGAGGTGGTGTCGGTGCAAACGGCCGTACAACTCAACCGCCTGATTGCTAAAGCTGGCATCACGGTCAAACGCAAGTCACATATATTGAATCAGCCTACCCCTGAAGCCCAATTACCGCAGGCCGCTGTTGAACGCGGTCTCAATGCAAAAGTCGCATTTTTGATTGGGTACGATACAAACCAATCTCGCGCCATGTCACAAGGTGTACCGCTTACCCTGACATCGGCCAAAAGCCCCCTCCCCACCGTTATCAAACGGATGGCCGAAGCTATCTGGCAACGAGTGGCGACCCAGGGGGGATGATGTGTGGGGTGTCACGCATCAAGTGAACATGACACGGTTATGGATTTCCCTGCCCTGGCCCTACTTGAATTTAACAGCATTGCCACCGGTATTTTGGCCGGTGATGCCATGATTAAACGTGCGCCGGTGAGCAGCATCCAGACAGGAACCGTGCAGCCGGGGTATTATCTGGTGCTGGTAGTTGGAGATGTGGCCTCGGTACAAGAAGCCGTACAGGCAGGCAAAGAAACCGGGCAAACCGCCTTGCGCGACATGGTTTTTTTACCTAATGTGCATCCTGTGGTGGTCAGAGCGCTCAGCGGTGAACAACAGATGCAGCAAACGGATGCGTTAGGTGTGGTGGAAACCCAAACGGTCGCTTCCGCCATTCATGCCGCAGATGCCGGCGTCAAAGGGGCGGAAGTATCACTTTTACAACTGCGGCTGGCTGATGGATTAGGCGGCAAGGGATTGGTCCTTTTCACCGGGCTAGTGGCAGATGTGGAGACGGCCGTTGCGCTGGGTACGGCCGTCGCCCAACCTCACCTATTACGTCAGGCCATCATCCCCCAATTACACATGGAAATGTGGGACAATGTGAATCGGCACGGCCGTTTTGGCGGCCATTTCACCTGG
This sequence comes from uncultured Ardenticatenaceae bacterium, assembly GCA_964467705.1. GTDB lineage: Bacteria > Chloroflexota > Anaerolineae > Promineifilales > Promineifilaceae > CAADGU01. The sequence goes on from CAYXUZ010000104.1 coordinate 11,917, forward strand.
GCAAGTGCGTAGATTATGCAACTGGCAAAAGTCATTGGCACCGTGGTGGCTACCCAAAAGTACGAGGGGTTGGAAGGAATTAAGTTCCTCATTGTGCAGCCACTTACTAAACAACAACAGCCCAAAGGTGAACCGGTGGTGGCGGCCGATGCCACCGCCCAGGCTGGCCCGGATACATTGGTTTTCATTGTTGGCAGCCGGGAAGCAGCACAGGCTCTTCCCACCACCTTTGTGCCGGTTGACCACGCTATTGTAGGCATTGTGGATGATGTGGAGACACAGGGCTGATGTACGTTGGACGTGTGTGTGGGACGGTGGTGGCTACCATTAAACATGAGGCGTTTCACGGCCGTAAGTTACTCATTGTCGATCAGCTAGACCCCCATGGGGAGCCAACCGGTGCATATGACATTTGCGTGGATGTGGTGCAGGCTGGCGCCGGCGACCGGGTTTTGGTGATGGATGAAGGCAATGGCGCTCGCCAGATTTTACAGCGTTCTGTTGCCCCCGTTCGTGCGGTCATTGTGGGCATTGTAGATGATGTAGATATTGGGTGAGCCGGTTTCATGAGGAGTGTCGCGTTTGCACCCTGACCGATCACAGCGTTTTTTGTGGGCAGCAACGGCCGTGCTGCTGTTGGCCGCCATCTTTCGGCTGGTTGCCCTGCGTGATGTGCCCCCCGGTCTATCTCAAGATGAAGTGTTAGATGCCGGGATGCCTGCCTTTATTCTGGCTGGGAACCATGCTATTTTTTTTCGGGAAGGGTATGGGCATGAGCCACTCTATCACTATTGGGGTATCCCGTTTTATCTGGCGTTGGGCGAAAACTATTTGCAGGCGCGGCTGGCTTCTGTTTCTTTGGGCATGTTACTGGTGGCGGCCACCATGCGCTGGGCGAAACGGGAGTTTGGGGCGGTCACGGCCGTGACCGCCGGTCTTGGTCTGGCCGTCTCCTGGTGGCCGGTCATATTTAGCCGCGTGGGCATTCGCCCTATCATGGAGCCGCTGTTCCTGGTGGGGGTCGCCTGGTTTTGGCCGAAGCGTCCCTGGCTGGCCGGGCTGCTGTTGGGGCTGAGCCTGTATACCTACACCGCCGCTCAGGTAATGTTTGCCTGGCCGGTGCTGTTAACGGCCGTACTGCTTATCACCCAACGCACCCATTGGCGGGCAACCCTCAAAAGTGGCGCGATGGTAGCGGGCACGGCCGTGCTGGTTGCTCTGCCCCTCTATCTCACCTGGTGGGTCGACCTTTCCCTGTTGCAACGAGTGGACCAATTAGGAGGGCCGCTGGACATGCTGCGCCAGGGCAATGCGCAGCCCATCCTGGAGGCGGCGCTGGCTACCGCCGGTATCTTCAGCTTTAGTGGCGACCCGCGTGGCACCTACGGTCTGGCCGAACGGCCGTTGTTTGATTGGGTCACGGCCGTGCTGTTTTATGCGGGATTGCTCATTACCATCTGGCGTATTCGCCTTTTTCCTTATGCCCTGTTGCTCACCTGGCTGTTAGTTGGGCTGCTGCCCAGTGCCCTCACGCCCCAGGCGCCCAGCACCATTCGCCTCATTGGCGCACTTCCGGCCATATTTGTGGTGGGCGGTTTGGCCGTTTCGGTAATCAGTAATCGGTTGTCGGTTGTCGGTTATTGGGAAACGGACACGGCTTACCGGTTACTGGTTACGGGTTACGGATTACTCTTCATCTTGCTGCTATTCAACATGGGGCGCACCGTGCAAGATGGGTTCATTACCTGGTCGCAACTGGTGGAAACACGACTAACCCATTATCAGGCCGTTTTGCTGGATATTGCTCGCTATGAGCAAGGCCAACCGGTCGCCCCCATCATCATTGCCGACTCTTTTTTTGAGCAAATTGATGCGGAATCCTGGCAGCGCACGGCCGTACTGCCGCCGGATACACGTTGGATACAGGCCGGGCCAGGTATAGCCGGGGGCATGGTGTTTCCAGAGAAGGGAAACGGCCGTTTGTATATACCAGAATTCGCCCCTCTCTCACCTGTATTGTGGGAATTATTGCAACTACCCGATGCCCCAGAAGCCGTCAGCCGCTCATCGCCCACCTTTGCCGTGTATCCCGCGCCTGTGATGCCGGTCCTACCGTCCTTATCAGAACCCGTTACCTTTGGCGGCATCATCACGTTGATGGGATATGAACTTCTCGATTCAGACGATGGGCAAGTTATGCATCTGATTACACAATGGCAGGTAGATGAGGCGTTGCCATCACACCTGACAGCATTTGTCCATCTACTCAATGCTCAGGGGCAGATTGTGGCCCAATATGATGGCTTTGATGCAGCGGCGACCACGCTGCAACCGGGCGACCAGATCATCCAGCTACATCCATTGGCTGTGCCCGCCGGAAGCGGCCCGTTTACCTTGCAACTGGGTTTATACACGCTACCAGATGGCAAACGGCTCCTTCTCAGTGATCAGTCGTTGGATGTTTTTGTGCTGACGACCAATCTGGACTTTGACGGGAATTAAGCACGCAGATATGATTTATGCGTTTTGTGCCTGAAAGCACAAGCAAGAAAATTAAAGAAGGAATTTGGAGGTAAACAGAAAAAGATGAAAGATTTCAATATTCATACCAATCGCCGCTTTGCATTGGCGACAACGGCCATAGCTGCTTTGGGGCTGCTAATGTTACTTGTTCAGGCATTGGTAACGGCCGTTGCCGCCGACAATGGCAACCAAAACCCGGAGCTAGACAGAGCCGCCCAAACCATCACCCCCACCGTTTCTTTTGACGATGCCCTAGCGGCCTACATCAATGGGCATACTATCCAGGGGAGCGGCGGCCCTACATATGGCGCGGCCTGGTCGGGTGACACAACGGCCATGGGGTTCCCCGGTGAAACCATTGAGTATATGCTGGTACTCAGCAATACCGGCAATACAACTGACACATTTGACATCATCTCTGCTGCCACCTGGGATACCAATCTATCCACAACCACAGTTACTTTAACGGCCGGCGCAGGGGCACAAATAGAGGTCTATGTGGATATTCCAGGCACAGCCAATGCAGGGGATAATGACACGGCCGTCGTCACCGCCACTTCTCAGAGCAACATCACCACGACGGCAACCATCACCCTGACTACCCTGGTTGTGGACAGCACCGTATACCTGCCCGTTGTTCATAAACCCGTACCACCACCACCCGGCGCGCCGGTGCTTTCGGCTACCCGCCCCAACAGCTCCAATGACTGGCAAATGAACTGGACACTCGCCAGCTATCCCTTCCTGAGCGGATATGAGCTTCAAGAGTCGCAAGACCCCACCTTCGCCACAGGCATCAATACCATACCGCTAGGCAATGTCAACACACATCTCGTAGACACGCACCAGCCATCACCCAACAACGAGTATTACTATCGTATTCGCGCCGTTGGTGGGGGGCAGTATAGTCCCTGGTCAAACGTTGTACGGGTCGTCAGCGCCTACCACGATGAGTTTGATAACAACCAGACCGGCTGGTCTGGTCCAACTCTTAAGGAAGGGCTACGTCGTCTCACCTTCCTGGAAGAAATTGACGTATTTTATGAATTTACTAACGGCGAAGAGTGGTTGATACTCCGGGTAGAAGATTCCTGGGAATGGGCAATTGCCAGTCCAATGAAACCGGCCCCCATTTTGCCTTATTCCATCGAGTTCCGTTCTCGGCCCGCAAACCTGGGCAATCTGGTTTCTCATGGTGTAGTGTTTGGCGGCGATTGGAACGGTGAAGCCTGCCCGGACTGGTCTACCTATTTGGGCCTTTATGCCCATACAAACTGCTTCAACCACTTCTACACCACCAACCTGATCTGGTACAGCGACAATAATGCACGCTTGTTGTGGGAACGGGTGGATGAATTGGTCTGGTGCCCTTCCTGCGGCGGCAGCCCGCTGAAGCGGTTGGGCGACATTGACCAGAATAACATTGTTGAGTTGGTCTACAATGCCAGTGACTGGAACAATTACCGCATCGAAGTGCGGCAATCGGACATTAAGTTCTATGTCAATAATGATTTGCGCTTCGTCTACAGTCCTGCCAACCATCCCAATGCGATGGCCTGGATCAACAGTCCATATTTTGGTGTGTTTGCCTCAACAGACGAATATAGCAATTCCACCGGCCGTTTTGAATACATCAGAGTGACACCGCTAGACAATTAAGCAAAAGAAACCGGGTTTGTATGGATAACCCGGTTTCTTCTCAGCAAAACCTCGGAGAGAAATGAAGACTCTTTCCGAGGTTTTGTTGTTTTTTGAAGATGCGTATAACAAAAGGCATGATGAAAATAAGCTCAGTCTGGTGGGGCACGGCCGTACTCCTGTTCATGTTCGCGTTTTCCCTCACCAGCATGACAACCCTGACCCCAACCTTCGACGAGCAGGGATTCATCGTGCGTGGCCTGGCTTATGTGCGTGGCGAAAACCGGCATATGCGTGTGGGGCACCCGCTGGGACTAAATGCGCTCAATGCCTCTCTGCTGGTAGGGGATGAACGCATCCAACTGCCAAACTTTGATCCTTCCTGGCAGGAACGTTCTTTTCACCGCCCGGCGGAACTATTTCTTTGGGAGATAGGAAACGATGTCTCCCTGGTTATGTTTCTGGCGCGGCTGCCCACCATCTGGTTAGCACTGCTGCTGGCGGCGGTGGTGGGGCGGTGGTCGTGGCGTATGTCACATCGCCAATGGGCAGGGCTGCTGGCACTGACGTTGATTGCCCTTGACCCTAACATTCTGGCAAATGCCCAGTTAGCCACTACTGATTTAGGGCTGGCACTGGGAGCAGTATTGGCCGGGTTTACATTGTGGCGGTATTGGGTACGGCCGTCGCCCTTCAACGCCATTCTCGCTGGTATCGGCTTTGGTCTATTACAAAACACCAAATTCACGGCCGGGCTGTTTGTGCCCCTTTTTGCGCTGGTGATTGTGGCAGGGATATTGTCGCAGTGGCGCTCTCATCGCCGACACGGCCGTTCATTCCCCTGGCGCATCGTTCTTACCTTTCTTTTGCTCTACCCGGCAGCCGCTTTTTTGGCGCTGTGGGCAGCATATGGCTTCCAGGTGGGCACATTACCGGCTGCATTGCCCACCCTGCCACAGCTGGCCGGGTTGACCGTACCCCTGTCACACCACATTGAGCAGCTTCTGGACATTGGCGGTCGGCTGCAAGTGGAAACACCGTCTTTTCTGATAGGACAATACAGCAGCACCGGCTGGTGGTATTATTTCCCAGTAGCCTTCCTACTGAAAACGCCGCTGCCGATTTTGGTGTTGCTGGTCACGGCCGTCATCCTGCGCCTGGTGTATTACATCTTCCACATCCGCAGCCCAAAATCCGACGACGGGTCACGGGTCACGGGTCACGGATTACGGAGTTCCGACCATCCTCTCTTCAACGACGCCGCCCTGCTCATCCCCGCCGTCGGCTATTTTGCCATTGCTCTGACCAGCGAGATCAACCTGGGCTACCGCCATTTGCTGCCGGTGCTGCCTTTCACGGCCGTGTTCATCGCCCATGCCTTTGCCGCAACCCGATCAATACTCACGCATCACGCATCACGGGTTACGCATCACGGGTTACGCATTACGTTCTACATCACCCTCACCCTGCTCGCCCTCATCGCCCTCTGGATTCACCCCCATTACCTGAGCTACTTCAACTTGCTGGCCGGCGGCCCGGACAACGGTTGGCGCTATCTGGTGGACAGTAATCTGGATTGGGGGCAGGATTTGAACAAATTGAAAGCGTGGATGGATGAGAACGACGTGGAGCAGGTTTGGTTGAGCTATTTTGGCGAAGCGCGGCCTGAGTATTACGGCATCACCTACAATGGTTTAGACAGTTGGCCGCCGCGCCTGATGAATCCAGAAGCACGGCCGTATTACCCCAATGACCCCGCCCCCGGCATTTACGCCATCAGCGCTACCAACCTGCAAGGCATCCACTTTGCCGACCATGACCAGTTTGCCTGGTTCCGCGAACGGGAGCCGATTGCCAAAATAGGCTATAGCATTTTCCTGTATGAAGTCCCCGCTAACGGCGGCCCGGTGGATGTGGTGTTGGCCGGTTTGCAGTTAGATGATCTGCCCTCTACTGATTATGCGCAATTCAACAGCAATAATGTCATCCCGCGTTGGATTGACCCGGCAACAGCGCTGATTGTCCCCCATTCACCACGTGCCTGGCTGGTGGTGGCCCAAGACACGGCCGTTGCCCCCGCCATCACCGCCCTCATTGAAACCTGGCCTTTGCGGGTAGAACGTGGCGATTATGCAATGTACCAGATACCGCCGTTGAGTGTACCGGAGATCGCGCCAATGGCGGTGTTTAGTCTGGATGGCGGCGAAATTGGTTTAGTCAGTGCGTTTGTGGACACGGCCGTGACCGACCACACCCTCCACCTCAACACCGCCTGGCAACAAAAAGGCAGCCCGCAACCCCTCAAAATCTTCATCCATCTGCTGGACGCTCAGGGCAACATTGCCGCCCAATGGGATGGCCTGGGCGCGGCCTGGGAAGGCTGGCAGCCAAACGATGCCCTGCTGCACACCCATACCATTTCCTTGCCTGACGATCTGCCGACAGGTAGTTATGAAGTGCGCCTGGGCCTATACAATCCCCAGACCGGCCAACGCTGGCTGACGGAAACTGGAGAAGACCATGTAGTTATAGGAGATATTGAGATTGGAGATTAAGAGACTAAGATATCGTCATGTCTGACCGCCACATTGTCACCTTGTCACCCCGTCACCTTGTCACGATCTTACTCCTCATCCTGGCGCTGGCAGCCTTTTTGCGCTTCTGGCGGCTGGCCGAGATGCCGCCCGGTTTTTACCACGACGAAGCGTATGACGCGCTGGACGGCCTGTCGCTGGTGCAAGGCAAAACGTTTCCCCAATTTTACGAGGGGTGGGAGCTGTACCAACATGACGCCCACGCCGACCGCCCGCCGGATGAAACGAGGTGGCCGCTTTTTTTTGAGGGGAATTACGGCCGTGAACCCCTTTACATGTATCTCAACGCCCTGGCGATCAGACTGCTTGGCCCCACCCCATTTGCCGTCCGCGCCGTCACCGCTCTCGCCGGTACGCTGGTAGTCTTCACTACCTTCCTGGCCGCTAAAGCCTTATTTGAGATTAGAGATTGGCGATTACCAAAGCCCGATTACCGATCACCGATCACCATCCTCACCCCGCTCGTGGCCGCCTTCACCCTGGCTATTCTGTTTCCAGCCGTTCATTTCAGCCGTTTTGGTATTCGGGTGATGATCTTTGTGCCCATCACAACATTGGTGGTCTACTGTTTCTGGAAAGGGGTAAATGGGCGTGATCAGGTGTCAGGTGATCAGGTGTCAGGTGTCAAGTCACCCCCTCATCTTGTCACCCGGTCAACCCTGTGGTTCATCGCCGCCGGTTTCCTGTTAGGGCTGGGGTTTTACACCTATGCGGCTGGACGGTTATTTCCGTTGCTGTTTGTGCTGTTTGTCCCCTGCTGGTTCTGGCGGGAACGGGCCGCGCTGCGGCAGCAGTGGCTCAACGTGGGGCTGATGGCGGGCACGGCCGTGCTCACCGCCCTGCCCCTCCTGCTTTACTTCTGGCGCTATCCCTACTTTTTCGTCTTCCGCATGGCCTATGTGAGCAACAAAGGTCTGGGCACAGTAGAGGACAAACCCTGGCTGACCTGGCTGCACAACATCGGGCGCGTCGTCGCCGGGCTGTTCTGGCAAGGGGAATCCCATTTACGGCACAATTTACCGGCACGGCCGTACCTCGACCCCCTGCAAGCTATCCTCTTCCTCACCGGTCTGGCCGCCCATCTCAAACGGCTGCTCCACCCCCGCCTCTTTTTCCTCTACCTCTGGCTCCTGGTCATGCTGCTGCCCACCATCCTCAGCGGCGATGCGCCCCATTTTGGCCGCATGTCCGGCGCGGCCCCCGTCATCGCCATTTTTGTGGGGCTAGGCGTTGATTGGATCGTTTCCGTAATTCGTAAACGAGGAACAAGGCACCGCTCACTGCTCACTGCTTACTGCTTACTGATTATCCTCTTACTCGTCAGTGCCATCTGGACAACCTATGATTACTTCTGGCAATACGGCCGTCATCCCCAATTAGCTGCCGATTTTTACCAGCCGGAGTGGGAAATGGGGCAATACGCGGCCAGTTTGGGGGCAGACACGGCCGTGTACCTCACCCCCACCCAGGAAGAGTTAGCCACCCTCTACTTCGCATTGGGCGGCCCGGAGCGGCTGCAAAACTATAATGGGGAACAGGGCGCTGTCCCTCTGGGCATACCAGGGCAGCAAACGTCATATTTGGTACGGCCGTCAGCCAGTGCCAGCTTACACAATTTACAAAAGGCTTTCCCCAATGGCATTTTGGGTGAATCGGGAGGTGAGTACATCCCGTTCACCGTTCCCGCCGAAACGCCGCGCCTGCTGACAGAACATGCCAGCGACCACCACTTTGGCAACCAGATTCGGCTGGTAGGTTGGACGGTGGAAGAACAGGAGGGGGAAACGGCCGTGACCATCACCTGGGAGGCCCTTACTGACATGACCCAGAATTACACCGTTTTTGTACACCTGTTGGGGGCAGACGGCCGTCCGGTCGCCCAGCTAGACCGCCAACCCGGTGGCCACCCCACCAGCAATTGGCGGCCCGGCGAATGGGTGATGGACACCTTTGTTATCCCCCACCCCGCCAACGCCAATCTGAATGATTTGACCCTGCAAACCGGCTTTTATTACCTGCCCACACTGGAGCGCCTGGGCGAGCCGGCCACGCTTGTCAAATGATAAACGTTCGTTTGTCTTTTCAATTCTGAGTTACAATTTGTTCCGTTTGAGTTTCCATCCTATCCAGAAAGGAACTGTTTTTATAACAACAAAAACAAAACGAAGGAAGAGGTCACAATGAATTTCCCCAAGTTTCAAATCTACAAAGGTCAGGACGATCACTTTTATTTCCGCCTATTTGCCAGCAATGGGCAAAATATCCTGAGCAGTCAGGGCTACACCACCAAGGCCCATTGTCAACATGGGATTGAATCAGTGAAGTCCAATACTGCTGCTGCTGCCAATTTTGAAGCAAAAGTGGGGGTTGACGGCCGTTTCTATTTCAATCTGTTGGCAGCCAATAAACAAGTGATTGGAACCAGCCAGATGTACGCCAGCAAGCGAAACTGTGAAGGCGGCATTCAAGCTGTGCAAAATCATGCCCCTAACGCCCCGATTGAAGATACGACTGTGTAAAAATAGAGTTGAGCTATGGAAATTAGAGCGTTAACGGCCGTCCACATCCCCCTCATTCCCGCTGTTATTTCCGGCTACCAGACGGCCGAGATTTATCAGGTTGGTTATAACGAGGCCGATAGAGAAACAGCCCTTTCGCTCACCCTGACCACCCTACCCCAACCCATTAACAAACGTTTTCCGCCGTTGGATCAGGATGACCTGGAACGGTACACGGCCGTGCCCATACAGGGCTTTTCCTTTGGCCTATTCAACCAGGAAACGCTGGTGGGGGTGGCCCTGGCCGAACAGGTATATTGGAATAACAGCCTGTGGGTGTGGGAGTTCCACATCGCCGGTGGTTATCGCGGTGAAGGCTGGGGGCGACTGCTGATGACCCGCGTGATCGCCCAGGCGCAGGCGGGCGGGCTTCGCACCATTGTCTGTGAAAC
>CAYXUZ010000105.1:0-13477 GCA_964467705.1 uncultured Ardenticatenaceae bacterium
GTAAACCTACCTTAACGTTGCTCCAAAAGCTGTCTTGACAATTTAGGCCACCTTACAGACTTTTGAAATCTTTCTCAGGAACAATCCCTCATCTTGATCGTATACGAGAGTTGTTTTCAAAAAAGAATTGTCATACCCGCGTAGGCGGGGATAACAAGAATGAAATTTGGGTCTCAAGGAATTCAAGGGGTTGACACAAAATGTATGGGCGGATTGCCAATCCGCCCTACCCAATACACCAATTGTCCTGCGAAATCCCAAAGAATCTGAAATTTTTATAAAGGAACAATTCTATTGCTTGATGAAGATCAAACTGATTGTTGTAACAACATACATTGACCCTCACTCCAAAAGGATAAAACTATGTTTACACTGACAACAAGGGAAAAACCATGATTAAACAACTTATCTTTAGCCTGACTTTGATAATGCTGTTCCTGACCGGCTGCACCACCACCACTCAGGACGACCCACAAGCGTTCCCGCCGGATGTCGCTGCGCAGATACAAGCGGAAATGGATGATCTGACCGCGGGCGGACTGCCGCCCGGTATGGTCGTATGGATTGACGCACCGGCATACCGATTCGAGGGGGCCAGTGGTTTCGCGAACCTCATGGACGACAGCCTGATGCCGCCGGAGGGTGCGTTCCGGATTGGTAGTATTACCAAGATATTCACTGCGGCGGTGATCGTCCAACTGGCGGAGGACGGCGTGCTGACCCTGGACGATCCGCTGGCCTTATGGCTGCCAGAGGTAGCCGACCAACTGCCCTATGGCGACCAACTCACGCTGCGCCACCTGCTGACGCACACATCCGGTCTGTTCAACGTGGTTGAACACGAGGCTTACTACGCGGATATCTTCACTGAGATGGTGGTTGATGAGGCTGCCGGAACCGTCACCCTGCCCTGCGTGCAACGCGATCCCCACGATACGCTCGCCCGCTACGTCTATGGCAAAGATGCCAACTTTGAACCGGGGGCACAGTGGCGCTATAGCAACACCAACTACACGCTGCTGGGCATGGTCATCGAAGCGGCGGCGGAGATGCCGCTGGCAGAAGCGTATCGCACACACATTTATGAACCACTGGGCATGACGTCAACGTTTCTGGATTGCTACGAAGAGCCGTTGATTGATGTGGTACACGGTTATACAACATTTGGCGATGCCGTGAGCGATGTCACTGAACTACATGAATCTGTTGGCTGGGCGGCGGGCGGTTTGGTTTCTACCGCATCGGACTTGACAACCTTCGCTCGCGGGTTGTTTGGTGGGGCGCTGTTTGATGACCCAGAGTCGCTGACGGCGATGACGACACCGGCCCCCGGCAGTTCCTACGGTTTGGGTGTTATGCTCCAAGAAGAATATATGGGTCATGCGGGTGGGATTGCCGGTTTTCGTTCGGTGCTAAATTATGCGCCTGAGTTGGATACAGTTGTGGTGATGCTCTACAACCATGATGGGGCCGATCCTGAACAAAGTCTGGTGGATATGATGAATCAGGCACGGCCGTTGCTAGGGGTGGAGGAGTGAGAAGCCGGGATTGATCGGTCTTCAGCTCCTGTTCTCCTGCAAGTTATTGAGTCGGAACAAAGCGCATAACGCTTTAGAGACCTCGGCCGGTTCTGCCTGTGCCGAGGTCTTTGCTATAATCCTTCTATGTCTGGCGACTTGTTGCAAACGAAATTGTATGTGCCGATCAAACCCGTGCCCGCGCATCCACCGCCCACACCCCCTGACCTTCTGGCAGCACCAGCAACGGGTTAATCTCGATTTCCGCCAATTGTGGAAAATCGGTCGCTAGTTGGGCCAGGCGCAGCAAGGTGTGGCGCACGGCCGTGCGGTCGGCCGGCAGTAAATGGCGAAAGCCGGCCAGTTTACGCCCCGCCCAAGTTTGGCTGAGCAGGTGCTCCATATCTGCTTCGGTCAATGGAGCCAGGGCGAAGGCCACGTCGCCCAGCCCTTCCACTTCCACCCCACCCGAACCAAACATCATCAGCAGCCCAAACTGGGGATCACGGGTAACGCCCACGATCACTTCCTGCCCGGCCGGGATCATCTGCTGGACCAACACACCTGCGACAACGGCATCTGGTTCTAGCTGCTGAACTTTTGCCAGCATATCGGTGAAGGCTGTTTGCACGGCCGTCTCATCCACCAGCCCCAACCGCACCCCGCCTACATCCGATTTGTGGGTGATACCAGCGGCCACCAGTTTCAAAGCCACCGGAAAACCAATTTGCCGGGCCAGCACGGCAGCTTCAGCGGAAGTTAGCGCCAGATGGCTGGCCGGGCAGGGAATGCCAGAGGCGGTGAGCAGTTCGGTCACGGCCGTAGGCGACAACCAGCCCGCCTCATGTGCCGACGCCAACACACGCTGCGCTCGCTCCGGCTGTACATCTGGTAAGACAATCGGCGCTGTCGCCGACTGCTGCACATAGGCAGCATATCGCGTCAAGACTGCCAACGCCGCCACCGCCCGCTCCGGGAAACGATATTCCGGCACCCGTGCGGCCCGAAAATGCTCCATCGCTTCCTGAATCAACCGTTCGCCCATCAACGTCACCAACACGGGCTTTTGCGCTGCGTAAATGGTGGGGATGATGGCTTTGGCGACACCGCCGGCCGAATACATGGGCGGCGGCGGCAGGATGAGCAATACGCTATCCACCCCATCATCCGCCAGCAGCAGGCGCAAGCTGTCGGCATACTGCTCCGGCGATGCGCCCGCCAGCATATCCACCGGATTATGCACACTGGCGGCGGGTGGCAACACAGCCTGCAATTGCGCTTCCGTCTCCGGTTGCAAGGCCGCCAGTTGCAGCCCCGCCGATTCGATAGCATCTACGGCCGTAACCCCCGGCCCACCCGCATTCGTCAACACCGCCACCCGCGGCCCACACGGCAGCGGCGACCAGGCCAGCGCCCGCGCCCAATCAAACAACTCTTCATTGGTGTGGGCGCGAATGATTCCGGCGCGGCGAAAGGCGGCGTCAAAGGCCGCATCTGCCCCGGCCAATGCCCCGGTATGCGAGGCCACCGCTTGCTGCCCGCTGGCAAAACGCCCCACTTTCAGTGCCAACACCGGCTTCTGCCGGGTGACAGATTGCGCCACTTGCAGGAAGCGACGGCCGTCCGTTACCCCTTCCAGATACATCGTTACTACCCGCGTATACGGGTCGGCAGCAATGGCGGGCAGCACATCCGTCTCACACACATCTAGCTGGTTGCCCAGACTGACCAGCCGCGACAGGCCAAAACCCTGCCCCCGCGCCCAATCCACCACCGCCGCACAAATGGCCCCGGAGTGGGAGATGAAGGCCACCGCGCCCGGCGTTGGCCCTGGCGGCGGTAAAAAGGTGGCATCAAATGGCAGATGAGTATCCAGCAGGCCAATGCAGTTTGGCCCCATCAGCCGCATCTCAAAATCACGGGCGATACGCAGACATTCATCTTCCAGAGACGCCCCCGTTGCGCCCGTCTCTCGGAAGCCACCCGCGGCAATGATTGCCGCCCGGATGCCCTTTTGCCCACATTCGCGCAGCGCCTGGGGCACAAAGGGAGCCGGGATGAGTAGAAAGGCCAGGTCAACGGGTGGGGGCACGTCGGCGATGTGGGTATGCAACGGCCGTGACAGCAGCACCCCGCCCTTGGGGTTGACAAAGTGGATGGCCCCCTTGTAGTCGCTTTGCAGCAGGTTGCGGGCCACGCCAAAACCGAGCTTGGTCGGGTCGGCCGAGGCTCCTACCAGCACAATACCTTGCGGCTGAAAGAACGGATGGAGTGTGGGATCAATGGTAGTCATGGCCGAAGAGTATCAAATTCTGCCGGTTTCAGCATGTCGCCGACGGCTTCACTGGAATTTGACGAGGTAGAACGCCCGTGCTACGATCCTGGTATTATTTTCATCACCCCTGAATAACTACACTGTTAACATAGTGATATGAATTTTCAAATGTCATTGCGACCCTTCGATGCCTCAGGGCAGGCTAGTCTTCGAGGAGGAATCTTTCTGGCTTATGCAGGAGGAGGATTCCTCGCTCCGCAGACTTCGCTCGGAATGACATGCGAGGCCAAAAGTTTAGAAAACTTATTTAACACTGAAATAACTACGTACCAATAAAATGGAGGCAAAATTATGGTTACCCCTGATTTAGTTGGCATTGTTGTGCAAGATATGGCTGCTGCTTTACGATTCTATCGCCTGTTGGGGCTGGACATTCCTGCTTCTGCGGATAGTGAAGATCATGTCGAATTTGTTACCCCTGGTGGTTTCCGCCTGGCCTGGGACAGTCTGGAACTCATTAAAAGTATCAACAGTAACTGGCCTGAACCGGTAGGCCATCGTATGGGGCTGGCCTTCAAATGTGAAACCGGCGCGGAAGTGGATGCTGTATATGAGCGTCTCGTCCAGGCTGGTTACCGGAGCCACAAAGACCCCTGGGACGCTTTTTGGGGGCAGCGTTATGCGGTGGTTGTTGATCCTGACGGCAATCTGATTGATTTGTTTGCTAATCTGTAGTCAACGGAGATTTGCCCGATGACAACACACGTTCACACGGCCGTGACCCATCCCCTTGTTTCAGGTCTAACGTTTCAAACGTCCCCATCGCCAGGTGCGCCATGTACCCACCATGCCATAAGGCAAAAAGAGAACGATAAAGATATACACTGCACCTAACAAAAAGTCGGCCGAGTTACCAAAATAGCGGTCCAGAAAGTATTCCAGCAGGCGAAAAACGGCCGCACCCACCACTGCCCCGGTTAATGTCCCCACCCCACCAATCAAAATGATGAGCAGCGCCGCCACCGTCCAGCCCAGTCCGGCCACGTTGGGGCTGACGATGGGTTGGTGAACGGTGTGCAGGAAGCCGGCAAACACGGCCGTTAACGACGACACCAACAGCACCACCATCTTAAACTGCCAGGTGTTGTAGCCTAACATGCGCGCCCGCCCCTCATTCTCCCGCACCGCCACACACACCCGCCCCGTGGGCGAATCCACAAACCGACGGTAAAGGAGATAAATGAAAAAGAGGGCAAATAACGCCAGCAGGTAGAGCCGCAGCCGTTCGCTGTTGGTATTCAACGCCGCAGGCACAATCACCCCTTGCAGCCCCACATCCGCCCCTGTCCAGGCTTGCATTTCACTGGAGGTGATAATGATTTGAAAGACAGCGGCAATACCCAACGTGACCAGCGCAAAGGTGATGCCCTGCACCCGCCACAACACCAGGCCAAACAACAATGCCTGCACAACAGCCACCACCACCAACCCGGCCATCGTCTGCCCCAATCCCCATTCCAGATTCTTAAAAGCAATGCCCGTAAAATACGCACCAGCCGCAAAAAACATGGCGTGTCCAAAGGAGAGGATGCCGGTGATACCCAACACCAAATCATAACTCAAGGCGAAGATCGCCAGGATGAACACTTCAATGAGCAATCCCTGGAAAAATTTAGCGTTGCCCGGATTATTCGCCAATACATCTCCGACCGACTGCCCGTCCAGCAAGGCAATAAGAAAGGGGAGCAAGACCATCACGGCCGTCAACCCCAACAACCCCTTGTTCCCCTTGATCCAGGTTACAACTCCATTTTCCGGTCTATAGGTGGCTTGTACTGTGTCTTGCATCTGATCAATCACTCCTGCCCAACAACCCATTCGGCAGCAGCAGCAAAATAATCACCATCAACAACACCACTGAAGCGGGAACGAGCGGTGGTGATGGCTTGAACGGTTCGGCCAGAAACGGCAGGTTAATGCCAATTTGACCATATTTGATGATGAACTGCTGCAACAAGCCAACTAACAGGGAGCCAACGGCCGCACCCGGAAAACTGGTCAGCCCGCCAATGGCCAGGGCAATGAGGGCCAGCAACAGAAATTGGGTACCCATGCGCGTGGAAAGGCCGGTAGAGGGGGCCGCCAGGATGCCGCCAAAAGCCGCCAGCGCCACCCCCAACGCAAACACAAAGGTAAAAACCAGCCGCACGTTGATGCCCAATGCCTGCACCATTTCGCTATCTTGCACTCCGGCACGGATGATCATGCCAATGCGCGTGCGTTGCAGCAGCAGCCAAATGACCACCAAGACAATGAGACCCATAAGAATGATGAAGATTTCGTTGTAGGTGCGGATACGGCCGTCAAACAATATCACCGTCGCACACTTATGCACCAACCAGTCGCCAAAGCTGGTCGCCGGGCAGCCATCACCTGAACCCTCAAATAGCGCCGCCTTGGGCATAGTAAATTCGGGCCGCCCCCAAATGGCCTGCACCACTTCAATGATGATAAAGCTGATACCCAGGGTCATCATGAGTTGGTAAATAGGGCGGTCATATAACGGCCGTATCAACGTCACTTCAATCAGCCCACCCAACACAAACCCCATCACCAGCACGACCCCCATCGCCACAAAAAAGCGGGCGGTACTGCTCATGTTCAGCAGCACGGCCGTTAAATGATCATTCGCCAGCACAAAGAGCAGCGCCACCGCCAACAGCACCAGCGCTGCCACAATAGGCCGCCGGTTAAACTGTTTGCTGGCCGCGCCCGGCTGCTGGCGTACTTCAAAACCGGCCAGCGCCAGACCCAATACCAGCCCCCCCACCAACACACCGCCAATGCCCAGGAGAATGTTTGTCAACACGGCCGTACTTTCTGGCAGCACCAGATTCCCCTGGCTCAGCGCCAATGAAAAGGTGATCGGGCTGTCCGCATACACCTCCGGGTCCCAAATCGCAATGGGATACGTGGTCAGCGCCAGATATAAGAGCACCATCGCCGCCAGCAGCGCCAGCCAGGGCCAGACGCGCCAGGCCCGCGCCGAAACAGTGCGCCGGGCGATCAGCGCACGCCAGACCGGCAGCAATACCAGCCCCACCGCCAACATCAGCAGCAGCGGCGTGATGTCCACAAACGTATCCGGGCGCACAAACACCGTCCAGCCCACATACGCCCCCAACATAAACAGTTCACCATGCGCCAGGTTCAACACATCCATCAACCCGAAAATCAGCGACAACCCGGCCGCCATCAGGAAAACAAGCATCCCCGTCGCCAGCCCCCGCAGCACGGTAATCAGCCAATCCTCGGTGGGCATTCCCTGCACGGCCGTGACAAACAGCACTCCCAGCACCACAAACGTCGCCACCCGTAACCGGTTCTTCTTCAAACCTTCCATAAAAAAATCCTTGTCACGCCACACCCAGATAACGATGTACCAGGGTGCGGTCCGCCACCAACTCCGCCATCAATCCTGTTTTCACCGTCTGTCCTTCGTCAATAATCACATACCATTCGGCCAGTTTGCTGGCGACCACAAAATTTTGCTCCACCAGCACCACCGTTGTATGCGCCGAAAGCTGGCGGATAGCGGCCATCATCTGCTCGATGATGACCGGGGCCAGCCCCTCGCTCGGTTCGTCAATCAGCAGCAAATCATTATCGGGCACCAACGCGCGAGCAACGGCCAACATCTACTGCTGCCCGCCGGACAGGTTAGTCCCCGGCAATTTGATCAACCGCTTCAAATCGGGGAAAAGGGCAAAAATAAATTCCTCTTTGCGCGCCAGGTCTCCCTTCTTGCGCTCGGCAATCTGCAAATTCTCGCGCACACTCAAGTCACGAAAAATGGCCCGATGTTCGGGCACAAAACCAATGCCCATGGCGGCAATATCGTAGGGGCGACGGCCGTTAATCTCTTCCCCCTTAAACAACACCCGCCCCGCACGCGGTGGCATCAACCCCAGAATGCTCTTGAGCGTCGTCGTTTTGCCCGCGCCATTCCGTCCCAGCACGGCCGTGATGCTGCCCGCCGCCGCCGCCAATGACACCCCTTCCAGGATGTGGAACTGGCCGATGAAAGTGTGGATGCCCTGCACTTCTAGAATGTTGGTCATAATCTATCCTGACAAGGTGAAGGGGTGACAAGGTGCATTTTCACCCTGTCACCGTGTCACCCTGTCACCATGTCATCCCATCATCCCCGTTCCGTACAACTCGCCCAAATAAGCGGTCTGCACGGCCGTGTTCGCCGCAATTTCTGTGGGTGTGCCTTCAGCCAACACCGCGCCCTGGTGCATCACCGTAATCTTATCCGAGACGCTCATCACCACATTCATGTTATGCTCCACCAGCATCACCGTCTTATTGCCCGCCGCCTGGATTTGCTGGATGAGCGCCATCAACTCCGGCACCTGCTCTGAGGCCATGCCCGCTGTTGGTTCATCCAGTAGCAGCAGTTCCGGGTCAGGAGCCAGAATCATGCCCAATTCCAGCTTACGCTGCGCCCCATGGGGCAACATCCGCGCCGGCTTCAGCCCATCTTCTGTCAGCCCTACCTGCGCCATCACTTCCCAGGCGCGGGCCGCATACTGCTGGTAGCGATTGGCCGAACGAAACAACTTAAAGTTATCCCGCCCCAATGCCTGCGCCGCCAGCCGGATATTCTCAAACACCGTCAGGTTGGGGAAAATGTTGGTAATCTGGAAGGAACGGCCGATGCCCAGGTGCGCCGTTTTGTGTAGCGGCAGGTGGGTAATATCTTTGCCTTTGAAAAAGACACGGCCGTTCGTCGGCGTAATGTTGCCACTGAGCAGGTTAAAAAAGGTGGTCTTGCCCGCCCCGTTGGGGCCAATGATCGAATGGAGCGAACCGGCCTGCACCTGGATACTCACATCATCCACCGCCACCAACGCCCCAAACTCACGGCGCACCTTTTGCGTCTCCAGAATGACGTTGTTACTCATCTGCTTCCCAGACAGGGTGAAGGGGTGACTTGGTGACAAGGTGCATTTTCACCCTGTCACCTTGCCACCCTGTCACCTTGTCATCTACTGTCCGCTCAAACTACCCACCGGCAAATCACCGCAGCGATCCTGCAATCCCTCCGGCAGCAGGCAAGGTACTTCCGGCCGGTTCGTTTCTACCAGTTCAAAGAAGCGAAACTCCGGATCATCCACATTCAGCAGCGTAGCAATATACATATCCTGCATCGCCACATGGTCTTCCGGGCGAATATAAATTGTTCCCTTCGGCCCTTCAAATTCAGCGCCTTCCAGTGCCGCCAGCAGCGCTTCCGCGCTGGCATCGCCACCCGTTGCCCGCAGCGCATGGGCAATGAGCAAAGCGGCGTTCATGGCATCGGCGTCGAACAGGTCAGGCGGCACGCTGTACAGTTCCGTTGTTTTGCTCACCAGCCACTCGTTGATCTCGTTATCTGGGAAAGTGTAATGATAAAGGGTGCCGCTGGTTTGCCCGATGGCATTGGCGAAGAAGGCGGGCATGACCACATTATCTACAAAACCGGCAGCCATGGGAATTTCATCAGCCGCACCGGAATCCTGGTACGCCTGGTACAGTGGTACAAAACCACCACCCGCCCAGGTGACGATGAGCGCTTCTGCGCCCGCATCTACGGCGTCAAACACCTGATCCATATAAGGCGTAAAGTCGGTCGTATCGGCCGGAGCAAAGATGTCATCGGCTACAAACGTACCGCCATAAAGCGTACAGGCATCGCGGAAAGCAGCCGCGCTACCCTGCCCAAAGCTGTAATCCGGCGCAATTTGCACAAAGTTTGTGTACTGGCTGGTCAGATATTCGCAGATGTTCACCGCATCCTGGTAATTGTTACGGCTGGTGCGGAAGGTGTATTCGTTGAAGCTGATGCCGGTGATGTCATTGGCCGCCGCCGGGGCTACAATCAGCGGAATCTGGTTTTCCCGCGCCAGCTCTTGCAGCGTAGCTGTGGCCCCGGAGCTAACCGTGCCCACCAGGATATCTACTCCTTCCACTTCAATCAGTTCACGAGCCACAGTCGCCGTTGTTTCCGGGTTGCTCTGGTCATCACGGATGAACAGTTCGATGGGGCAGTCGTCTAACTGGAAGGTGGTGCTGGTATCCCCGGCCACGCCAGGCGCACCGCTGGCGTATTCCAGCCCTAACGGGAAACTGCGCATGACATGAGCGCCGTAAATGGCTAACGCGCCGGTCTGGTCGGTGATCAGGCCAATTTTGACGGGTTCACTGCACACGGCCGTGCCCACCGCCATCTCTTCTTCCGGTTCCGCCGCTTCCGTCGCCGACACATCACCCAACGCGCCAACGGGCAGGTCGCCACAACGATCCTGTAACCCCTCTGGCAGCAGGCAGGGCACATTGGGCCGGGTCGTTTCCACCAGTTCAAAGAAGCGGAACTCCGGGTCATCCACATTCAGCAACGTGGCAATGTACATATCCTGGATGGCCACATGGTCTTCCGGTCGGACGTATATCGTGCCCTTCGGCCCTTCAAACTCCATCCCTTCCAGCGCCGGGATGAGGGCTTCCGCGCTGGTCTCGCCACTGGTGGCCTTGATCGCTTCCACCAGCATGATGGCCGCATTCATACCATCGGCGTCAAACAAATCGGGTGGCACGCCAAAACGGACTTTGGTCTGCTCCACCAGCCAGTCGTTAATGGCATTGTCTGGGAAGGTGTAATGGTACAGCGTGCCGCTCGTCTGCCCAATGGCGTTGGCGAAGAAGGCGGGCATGACCACATTGTCCACAAAACCGGCGGCCATGGGAATCTCGTCGGCCGCGCCTGTGTCCTGATACGCCTGGTACAGCGGCACAAAACCACCACCCGCCCAGGTGACGATGAGCGCCTCTGCGCCCGCGTCCACCGCGTCCAACACCTGATCCATGTAGGGGGTGAAGTCGGTGGTATCGGCCGGGGCAAAAATATCGTCGGCCACGAAGCTGCCACCAAACAAAGTGCAGGCGTCGCGGAAGGCGGCGGCGCTGCCCTGCCCAAAGCTGTAATCGGGCGCAATTTGCACAAAGCTGCCGTACTGCGAAGCCAGATATTCGCACATATTCACCGCGTCCTGGTAATTGGTGCGGCTGGTGCGGAAGCTGAATTCATTGAAGGTCGCGCCGGTCAGGTCATTGGCGGCGGCAGGGGCGGCAATATGGACAATGCCGTTTTCGCGGGCCAACTCTTGCAATGAGGCGGTCGCGCCAGAGCTGACCGTACCCACCAGCACATCCACGCCCACAACCTCGATTAACTCACGGCCGACGGTGGCCGTGGTTTCCGGGTTGCTCTGATCATCCCGCACGTAAACCTGGAATTCGCAGCCATCGAGCGTGTAGGCGGTGTAACCGTCCCCTTCAGTGGCGGCGCTGCCGGTGGCATATTCCATGCCCAACGGGAAGCCGCGCAGGATGTGTGCGCCATAAATCGCCAATGAACCGGTTTCGTCGGTGATCAGGCCCACTTTGATTGGCTCGGCGCAGGTCAGGCCACCGGCGGATTCTTCAGCCGCCGGTTCCTCAGCGGGTACGGCCGTTGCCGGTTCATCTGTCGGCGTCGTTTCTTCTACCGTTTCGGTCTGGGGGGCGGCCGTCGGTGTGGCTGTTTCCTCGCCGCCACAGGCGACTAATGCCAGCAATAAACCCAACAATACAATCCATCTCAATTGTTTCATCATTCTCCTCCGTCAATGTAAGGCGATTTTGCCAAATCGCCCCACGCTAATTGATTACACCGGAGGAGTGGGCATCTGAGGATGCCCACTCCTCCGGCTTATCGGAAACACATTTACCCAATTAAAAACTCTGTGATGATTTCTACGGCCGTCTCCGCCTGTTCAAACGGGAAAAAGTGACCGGCGTTGGTGATAACGGCCGTGCGGCTGCCCGGTATCTTTGCTGCCAGCAGGTCTACATTACCCGGCGGCACCACCTTATCCTGGTCTCCAGTCAGAACGAGCGTGGGCACGGTGATAGCGGCCAGTTTGTCTTCAAAACAGGCTTCGGCCGACATCAACCCCAGCCCCACGCCCAACTGTGCCTGGTAGCCTGCCGGGCTGATAGGATAGGCTGCCCGGTGTTCCAGCCATCTCTGCACAAAAGCCGGTTCCCGCTCTGCAAAACCGGGGGCGCAGCTCACCACAATGCCGTTGCGGGCACGGGTCACGGCATCGCTGCCGGTATCCATCAAGATCGCCAGCGCCTCCTGAGTGACGGGGATATGGTTTGGCCCGCCGAAGTTGGTAGCAGACAGGATGAGTTTACTGACCAGATGAGGATAGGAGAGCGCAAAAGCCTGGGCCACATAACCGCCCATGCTGTGCCCCATCACGGCCGTTTGCCCAATCTCCAACGCCTGCAATAATCCGGCCAGATCATCGGCCAACAACTGCGCCGAATACGGGCCGGGGGTCACATCGCTGCCACCCACGCCCCGGTTATCATAGGTCAACACCTGAAAATGACGCGCCAGCCCTGGTACCATGCGGTGCCACATCCAGCGGTCATAACCCAGCCCGGCGATCAACACCAGCGGCGGCCCGCTGCCATTCAGGTCATAGGCGATGGTGATATTGTTGGCGGTAACTGTGGGCATGGTTATTCCTCTTTCGTATGGCGTAGGAACTTACGCCATACGCTCTATATACCTCTCCCGCAACTCCGCCTTGATCACCTTGCCGTAGGGTGAATACGGCAAGGCGTCGGCGAAGATGATTTGTTTGGGAACTTTGTAACGGGCCAGCCGGGCGGCGCAGAATTGCAGCAGTTCATCGGCGGTGGGGTGTTGGTTCACGGCCGTGACCACCACCATCACCCCCACTTCACCCCACTGCTCATCGGCCCGGCCAATCAGGGCACATTCGGCCACGCCGGGATGCGCCAGGAAAACGGCTTCCACTTCGGCCGCATACACATTCTCACCACCGGAAATAATCATGTCCTTGAAGCGCCCGGCAATGAAGAAAAAGCCGTCGGCGTCCATGCGGGCCATATCACCGGTATAAAACCAGCCATCGCGCAAGGCGACGGCCGTCGCTTCCGGGTTTTGCCAGTAACCGCTGCACACATGTGGCCCACGGATGATCAGTTCGCCGGTGGTTTCAGGGGGTACGTCACGGCCGTCGGCGTCCACCAGCCGCATCTGGCTGTGAAAAATCGGTTTACCCACGCTGCCCGTTTTGGGCACAGACTCCGCGTTCGTCATGCTGAAACAGTTCGGGCCAACTTCCGTCAGCCCATATCCCTGACGGAGAACCGTGCCCGTTGCCTCGCGCCAGGCCGCCATGAGCGATGGCGGGCAGGGGGCGCCGCCGCTGATGAAAAAGCGGACATGGCGAAAATCAGTCGCCGCCAATTGGGACGACTTCAGCCACATCTGGAACAGGGTGGGTACGCCCAGAATCACGGTGCATTTTTCTTCCTGGATCAGGCGCAGCGATTGGTCAGCGTCAAACTCTCTGGTGAGCACAATACGCCCGCCCAGGTAAAAGAGCGGCGTGAGAAAGGCAAACAGCCCCCCGGCATGGAACATGGGCGTAAAGACGGGCGAAACATCCTGCGCGGTCAGTTCCCAGGAAACGGCCGTGTTCACACAATTCCATACCACCTGCCGCTGTGGGATGATGGCCCCCTTGGGCCGCCCGGTGGTACCGGAGGTGTAGAG
>CAYXUZ010000105.1:13496-21454 GCA_964467705.1 uncultured Ardenticatenaceae bacterium
ATGCAGTGCGCCGATTCGCCGCTCAGTTCCGGCGGGCGGGCTGGTTCGGCAGCCGATTTGCCCGGCAGCACCTCGGCGTACCGCGCCAGGGGAACGATGTGCGGTACGCTGATCTGCGGCCGCATTTCCCGAACGGTGGCTTCAAACTCCGGGCCGACCAGCAAAAATTGGGGGGTGCAATCATGGAGGATGTACACCAGTTCCGGCGCGGCCAGCCGCCAGTTCAGCGGCGTAAAGATCGCCCCGATTTTGGCGCAGCCGTAGAACAAATCCAGATAGACAACGCTGTTATGTGCCAGGATGGAGATGCGGTCGCCATACCCCACGCCGTAGCTTTGTAACCAGTTGGCGGCGCGGTTGGTACGGCCGTTTAGCTCCGCATAGCTATAGCGCACCCCCGTCTCCACCTCAAACAACGCCTCCCGGTCGGGGGTTAATCTGGCTCGGCTGGTTAATAGGTCTGCTGCATTCATCATTTATTCGTAAGCCGTCATTCGTAATCCATAATCCGACTTCGGCTAACGGATTACGGGTCACGGATTACGCATCACGCTCCCCACTTCACAATCCCTGCCGCCCACACATAACCGATCCCGGCGGCAACAATCGCCATGAGGTGGCCGTCTTGCAGGCGGCCCGTTTTTAGCCCTTCGCGGATACCAAACATGGCGTCCTGCTCACCCGTGTGGCCGATTTCGTTCAGGTAGACGGATTGTACGGCCGTCAACCCCAACCGCTCCAACATCTCCTGATGGCCGGACGGTTTGATGAGTACCATGTTGAGGAAGTCGAGGTCGGCGCGGGTGTAGGGAGCGCCGTCCGCCTTCTGGCCCGATTTGCGCAGCGCT
Organism: uncultured Ardenticatenaceae bacterium; assembly: GCA_964467705.1. Classification (GTDB taxonomy): domain Bacteria; phylum Chloroflexota; class Anaerolineae; order Promineifilales; family Promineifilaceae; genus CAADGU01. The sequence goes on from CAYXUZ010000105.1 coordinate 14,345, forward strand.
TCATCCACACATTTCAGCCAGTTGTCCATGCTGACGGCGTTCAGCCGGTTTTTCATCGCCTCCGGCTCTACCAGGTCAAAATAAAACAGACCTTCGCGCACCGCCTGGTCGGTGGGAAATTGCACTGTGCCGCTGGCGGGCACAATCACGTGTTTGCTCATGCTGCCATCTACAATGATGTGCGCCCCCAACACCTGGTTGCGCGGGTGATTGCGGCGCAGCAGCATCGCCCCGCCGCCCGCGCCAATGTTGAACAGGAAACTGGTACGGGGATTTTGGAAATTGATGAAGTCGCTGACGCGGTAGCCCCCGGCAATGAGAACCGTGTTAATTTCCGGGTCGGCTAGCATCATATCTTTGGCCATTTTCAGCGCACCAACGGTGGTGGCACAGCGAGCGTGGATGTCCATGGCCCAGGCGTTGGTAGCGCCCAGTTCATAGGCCATATGCACGCCGGACGTCCAGAGCAGATATTCACGCCACTCTTCGGTGGTACAGAGGATGAGGTCAATGTCGCGGGGGTCCATACGGCCGTTACGCAAACACTCCTGAGCCGCTTTAATGCCCATTTCGTTGGGGTGATCGTCCGGGCCACCCACAAATTTGCGGCTGATGCCCAGTTTCTCCCGCACCACCCACTCCGGCAGCCCGGCGGCGGCGGCGATCTCCTCGGCCGTGAGGTAACTCTCCGGGGAATAGGTGCCTATGCTGACAATGCCAACGGTATCCATAGTAGGAAACGTGAAACGTGATGCGTCACGCATGATGGTTCGTGAGAAATTTTAATTAGCACGGAGTGCACATCTTAGGATGCGCGCTCCGCGCCACAGCTTAATTTCAGCGTTTGGGGAAGATAACAAAGGGGGGTTGCGCAAAAGTAACAGTGGGGATGTGAAACGTGACCGGAGATGCCGAAGCAGGTGGTGCAGCAGTTGTATACGCACATTTACGGCAATTATTATGGTGACGGCCGTAGCGTTCACGCTGACTTTGGTCTGACAGCCTGATTTGGAGATTGTTCTCTTGAAGCTCCCGATTGGAAGAATTCGACCAGGCACCGATTAACCGCTTGGGCCAGCCAAACCACACTTCAGGAAAGCCATGTAGGAGTATAATAGGCGCACCATCCACCGGCTCGGCCATCACCACATGCAGGGTGATACCGTTTGTTTGGACAAAATGATGTTCGTCACCATGGTTCATTGTCGTCACTGCAAAAATCAATTTTTACCGTTAGATGTGGCACACATTCAGCATGTGCCTTATCTCTGAAAGGAGTTTGAAAATGTCAAAATTGTTTACTGTTTTCTTCACTGTCACATTACTGTTGTTGGTTGCCTGCGATATGCTGCCCGGCGGTGGTGGCGGTCAGGCGGCTACGCTGCTTCCGGAACTGGATGGTTACAATACCGTCGAGGGGCAGAGTTTTACCGATGCTTTAACCTCGTTAGGTGTCATGGCTACTCTGGCCGGACAACCCCAATTGGGCGCTCCTATTGCTGGCATCAGCACCATTGTTGGCTGTTATCAAGAGGCTGGCGCAGTCACTGCCCGTGTCTATAGCGATCCCAATGCTCCCCAAAACAGCGGCATTGTGGCAGTTGGCGACCGGGATGCCCTGCTAAATCCGGTCACTTTCCTGCAATGTGTTCCCGACAGCAACCTGCGTGGCCCACAATCCCTTACACTGGAGCCATGTACTCATAGCTACACCTTAACACGCGAAGACAATGAGTTTTACATTTTGTACGCCGGTCTGACCACAGATATGTGCCATACGTTCTGTACAAACCTTGAGGGCTGCACCGGGCACTAAACAATATGTCCCCCTGCCTGGGCTTCAGCCAGCACGGCCTGGATCGTTTGTGCCAGGGAACGCGCCGCTTCTGCACTTAACTCGACGGCCACGCGCGCGCCTGGCCCCTGGGCTTCATTCACAAAATCAATGTTCAGGGCATGTTCATATGGCGCATGAAACGGATGGTCATACGACACATTCGCCTGCTTCACCGCAAACCAGCCCTCACGCCCCTTGCCGCTGCCATCAATTGCCACCTGCTGCACAATCATCGTACACATTATTTTGTCTCCAAATAAGAGCGTAAAGCGTAATCCGTGACCCGTAATCGGTAATCGGACTTCGGTTTACGGATTACGTTTTACGAGTTACGCAAGGTGTTTTGCCAAAAACGCCCACATCTTCTGCCAGCCATCCACTGCCTGCTGCTGGCGGTACGCCGGCCGATCATAATAAAAGAAGCCGTGCCCCGCACCATCATACATGTGGAATTCGTAGGACTTGCCATGCTTTTTTAGTTCGGCTTCGTGCCGGGCTACCTGCTCCGGCGTGGGGCTGTGGTCATCCGCGCCAAAGATACCCAACAAGGGGCAGGAAAGGTCTATGGTGTAATCAATGGGCGCCACCGGGTACTTGTCGTTCAGGTCAGCCTCAGCCATGACCACACGGCCGCCCCAACAATCCACCACTGCATCAAAACCGGACACACGACAGGCTGCCAGATAGGCATGGCGTCCACCGGAACAAGTCCCCCACACGCCCACTTTGCCGTTCAAAATGGGCTGCGCTTTGAGGAAATGCAGTGCCCCGGCAATGTCGCCCACTGCCTGCTCATCAGGCAGGCCACCGGCAGCGCGTACTTTGGCGGCCACATCTTCCGGTGTGCCATGCCCGGCGCGGACATAGAGGTTGGGCGAGACAGCCGCATAACCATGATAGGCAAATTTGCGTGTTGCTTCCCGGTACCACTCATCCCAACCAGGCATGTGGTGGATGACCACCATACCCGGAAAGGGACCAGGGCCAAGTGGCCGGGCATAATAGGCGTTGACGATGTCTCCATTTGCGCCAGGAAATGTGATCGTTTCGGCCAACATTCCTTCGTACATATTGGTTTCGTACATGAGTTACCTCCTGTAACGCGATTTGGAAAATCGTGTTACACGTCAAATGCCCACCCCACGCAGGAATAACAAATACATGCCCAAAAAGTAGACAACCAGAATGGCAGCGCTATCCAGTTCGATGAAGAGGAAACGACGTTCCACACGCGCCAGGGTGCCCATGAGGGCCATCGCCGTGAGCAGCAGGCCCAACAGGCCGACGATGGCAAAATCCGCCAATCCCATGGCAAACATATTAAATACACTCGACCCAAACAGGTTGCCTACAGCCAGATCAAAGGCATTGATGCGCATGGCGGCTAGTGCGGCAATCAATTCCGGCAGTGATGTCACCAATGCCAACAACGAAGTACCTACAAAACCTGTACCCAACCCGGTAATCTCAGCGATACCGGTACTGGCATCCACCAAGACGGGCACAACCGTCACCAGGACAATGGTGGCGATAGCAAAGCCGATGATACCACGCCGGAGCGAAGGAAAGTGAGGGCCAGGTTCCACGTCGGGTATTACGGCCGTTGCCCCCTCTCGTGACCCCTGCTGTATCACCCACAATCCCACAAAATAACCGGCGATAATAATAATACTGTCCAGCCCCACCCAACCAATCGTAATGCCTATATCGGCCACAATAGAGGTCACCGCAATCAGCATCAACACGATAGTCAACCCCGCCGTCAGTGCGTGATTAACAGCAATCCGCCGCATCAAAGGTGCTTGAAAATAAAGCAGGTCTAATACAGCCAACAAGGCCATATTCACCATATTGCTGCCAAAAAAATTGCCGGCCGCCAGATTGGGCGCACCAACCCGGAAGGCGCTGATCGAAGCCAGCAATTCGGGCAATGACGTGGCTGCCGCCAAAAACACCGTCCCCACAAACAGCCCACCTAATTTAGTGCGCACAGCAATAATATCACCATGTTGCGCCAAAAAATGAGCAGCTACCACCACGACCGCCGCACTGACAATAAATTGTAACCAGATCATGTTTCCCCCCGATCATCTGCTGTATATGGTGATAGCCCCCATGCCTGGGTCACGGGCAGAACAAATACCACCCCTGTATGTGGTTCAGTCAGCTTGCCCAAGACTGCTTCTATAGCAGCCACGGCCGTTTCTGCCATTTCCAGAGTTGGTATCACCGAAAAGATCGTGTTGTGCCCGACCCGTGCTGTGCCAAATATCTGCCCAAATCCCGCAAACGCTGCTCGCGCTGTTTGCCGCTCCAGAACGCGGTTGACACCGGTACTTTCCACAATGGTAATACCGGGCACACCGGCATTTGTCCAGGCATCCAGTATCTCATTGAGGCGTGCGGGATCATCCAGCACCATTACCAACATGTACATAAGAACCTCCTGTTGCTGCCAAGCCGTAACCTGTTAACCGTGATCGGTCGTCGGCTGTGGATGACGGTTCACGTTTCACGGATTACGCATTACCGGATCACTGCTTAAATCGCCGGTACGTTTGATACGCCGCCTGGGTTTCGCTAAGCCAGCGATTGAGACCTTCCTCATCGGCCGCTTGCAGCAGTTGTGTCACGGCCGTCAGCCTTTCCTGATACGCCGCAATTTGCCCCAACACGGCCGTGCGGTTGGTGAGCAAAATGTCTAGCATCATCTGGGGGTTGGTGCCAGACACCCGCGATGTATCCCGAAAACCAGATGAACTCACCGGCCACAACCGCTCGTCTGCCATACCCGTCGCTGTGCGCATCAAAGTTGCCGCCACCACATAGGGCAGGTGGCTAATAGCTGCCACCATATCATCATGCACAGTGGGGGGCAAGAAAAGCGGTTGTGCCCGCACCCACCGCACCACGTTTAAGGCTACTGTCTCCAGTTCCGGCGTTGTGCGCTGCGTCTGGCACAGAATAAACGTCTGTCCCTGAAATAAATCGGGGGTGGCGGCGCCAAACCCGGCGACTTCTTTACCGGCCATGGGATGGCCGCCAATCGCCTGAAATGTGGATGGCAGATTATCCATTGCCAGGCATATGTCTGTCTTGCTACTGCCCAGATCGAGGATCATCAAGCCAGACGGCCGTAAACCCGGTAGCTGCGCCAGACATTGCAAAATGGCCCGTACCGGCGTCGCCAGGATCACCAACCCCGCTTCGGCCACCCCAACTGCCAGATCATCCGTGACCAGATCGGCCAGACGTTCGGCCGCCACTCGCGTCTCCGGGTTCGTATCCACAATGGTCAAATGCAATGGGAAGGTGGGTACGGCCGTGCGCTGTGCCAGTCGCAACGCCAACGCCAGTGACCCACCAATCAAACCAAGACCCACAATACAGACCCGTTCCACCTGCATGGCGGCGATTATACCCGACATAGGCTGAAGGGGTGAGGGGGTGACAGGGTGACAAGGTGGCACGGCGGTTTTTCAATCGCTAATCTCCAATCTCCCAATTCTGCCGACACTACCTTAAGAGCGCCTGGATAAAAATTGACAACCCCCACGCTCTGTGTTAGCCTTCTCGCCGATATTTACACGTCAGGTTAACTGGATCGGTTGCCTGAAAAATTGGAGGTTTTTTGATATGGCAGAGCGTGAAACTGGCACTGTCAAGTGGTTTAACAAAGACAAAGGCTTTGGCTTCATCGAGCGTAGCGAGGGCGGCGACGATTTGTTCGTTCACTACAGCTCTATTCAAGGCAGTGGCTTCAAGACATTGCAAGACGGCCAGGCTGTTGAGTATACCGTGGGTCCTGGCCGCAATGGCTTACAGGCCCAAGAAGTAGTTGTTTTACCGTAACCAGACAGATAGATAACGCAAAAAAATAGCACACAGCTTTGTGTGCTATTTTTTTTGGTAAGAAAAGTTGACGGCCGTCCCCATTGCCGATAGAAACCAGCCATGAACCACATCCCCCCTGCTTACATGGACAGTGCTGTCTGGTACTATGACTGCCAGGCGGCCAACCCCCAGGCCTACACAGCATTATTCACCTATCTCAGCCAGGTGGCGCTGCAACTGGTGTATGACCAGCCCGAAGCGGAGTCGCTGGCCCAAGATTGTGCCCAAGCCGCCCTCATTCGCATTCACCAGCGGTTGGAAGAGTGCCGCGAACCGGCCGCCTTCCGCGCCTGGGCCAGGCAGATTGCCAGCCACATCGCCATTGATGCCCTGCGCCACCGCGCCCGGCTGACCTTTGCCGCCGACGATGACCTGGACCACATTTTAAGCGACACGGCCGTAGAAAAGCCCACATTGGAAGAGCAAACGGCCGTCGCCACCCACTTACACGACCTCTACGTTGTTATCAAACGCGCCCCCATCAGTGACCGCTCCCGCCGGGTGGTCATCGGTCGTTACCTGCAAGAGCTACCCGATGACACATTGGCCCAAATCGAAAGTAGATTGGCCGGGGCCGACACCCTGCCCAGCCATATCCAGGTGACACGCGCCAAAAACATTGCCAAATTGCGCGGCTGGCTGCCCTTGCTGGAATTGCTGGATGTTCACAGCACCGGAAAGGAATCAGCCGTTACAAACGTCTCTAAAACAGGAGAAGGTGAAAATGGCGAATGAATCAACACGACGACAGCAGTTAAAAGAGGCGTTGCAAACAACAACGAGTGAAGCCGCGTGTGATGTTGTTTTGGGACAGTTGGATAAATATGTAGCCGCGCAGCTAGACGGCCGTGACCCCTTCACCCTTTTCCCCCACATCGCCACCCACCTGGATGGCTGCCTGGTCTGTGCTGCTGCCTACGGCCGTCTCTACCGTCTGGCCCTGGCCGAACAAAACGACGCCTTGCCCATCGTGCAAAATTCCCGCCAGCCCAACCTTTCTTTCTTACCACCCGTTCTGTCGCTGGCCGATAAGTTGCGCACGGCCATAGAAAAAGTACAAAACGGCTGGCGCTTTCGCCTCTCCGCCGACCTGCTGCCCCTGTTGCAACCCCGACCCACCCTGATGCCTGTGCGCGCCCCAACCACCGATGAACGTTACGCCGAACTGCTGCTGTCGTTGGCGCCAGATGAATCATGGCAACCTGACCTGCCCTTCAAACTCCTGGTTTACCGCGATGCCCAATCCCCCACCGACTGCCTGGTGGAACTGTGGGTGCAGCCACACGGCCGTGCCTGGCCCCACCTGGCCGGGTTCACCGTCACCCTGCAACTCACTGACCAGACCCACCAACAAACCACCAACCCCTGGGGCGTCGCCG
>CAYXUZ010000106.1:0-1131 GCA_964467705.1 uncultured Ardenticatenaceae bacterium
CCGGCCAGATTGATGCGCCAGCCCAGGTCTACATCTTCGCAGGAGAAGAAGAAGTCATCATCCAGAAAGCCAACGGCTTCCAAAACCTCACGGCGATAGGCGGCCGCGCCGCCACACGCGCTGAATACGTATTCCTCCTGGTCATATTGCCCCTCATCCTTTTGCCAGACGCCGCGATTGCCAGGGATGCCGTCCACGCGATAATAATCCCCGGCTGTGTGGAAGTGGTCGCGCCGGTCAAAGAGCAGCATTTTGCTGGCAATGCTGCCCACTTCGGGGTGTTCGTCAAAGGCGCGGATGATCTCGGATAGCCAATAGGAGTGTACGGCCGTGTCATTGTTCAACAAAATGATAATGTCACCCTGCGCTGCCGCCCAACCAGCATTACACGCGCCGGTGAAACCCCGATTTTCGCCCAATTCAAGCAGCCGTACTTCCGGGTAATGCTGGCGCACAAACTCCTGGGTGCCATCGGTGGAGCCGTTATCTACCAAGATGATCTCAAAGTCCGGGCATGTCTGTTGGCGCAGGGAGTCGAAGCAGTCAGGGAGGTGGCGACGGCCGTTGAAGTGGGGAATGATGATGGAGGCGACTGGCATGGAATAGGGGGATGGGAGATTGAGTGATTACCCCGATCTCCAATTTCTACTCTCCAATCTCAAAAATATCCAGAATAAAAGCATACTCAAGGGCGGTGTCTTTGAGGTAGTCGTAACGGCCGGAGGAGGAAAAGTGCCCGGCCCCCATGAAGGTTTTGAGTAGCAGGCGGTTGTTGTCTGTTTTGACGGCGCGTAGTTTGGCGGCCCATTTAGCCGGTTCCCAATACTGCACACGCGGGTCATTCAGCCCGCCGGTGATGAGCAGGTTGGGGTAGGCCTGGGCGGTGGTGTTGTCATAGGGGGAGTAGGAGAGCATGTAGTCGAAATACTCTTTGTTTTTAGGGTTGCCCCACTCGTCAAATTCACCAGTGGTGAGAGGGATGGATTCGTCTAACATAGTCGTTACCACATCCACGAAAGGCACACCGGCGACTACCACTTTGAACAGGTCAGGGCGCATCACCGTCACCGCGCCCATCAGCAGCCCACCGGCGCTGCGCCCCATGATCGCCAGCTGGTCGGCGCTGGTGTA
>CAYXUZ010000106.1:1141-1798 GCA_964467705.1 uncultured Ardenticatenaceae bacterium
GTTCAGCACAGGCGATAAAGTCGGTGAAGCTGTTTTTCTTGTGCAGCCATTTGCCCTGGTCATACCAGTGGCGGCCCATTTCTTGCCCACCGCGAATGTGGGCAATGGCAAAGATGATGCCGCGATCAATGAGACAGAGCCGCTTCTGGTCAAAGCGGGGTTCCATATTCGCGCCATAAGAGCCATAGGCGTAGAGCAGGCAGGGCGTTTGCCCATTGCGCGGCACACCCCGGCGATAAACCAGGGAGATGGGGACTTTTGTGCCATCTACGGCCGTTGCCCAAATCCGCTCGGTCACATAATTGCTGGCATCATACCCACCCAGGACCGGTAGTTGTTTTTTGAATTCCCAGGTCAGGTTGTTCATGTCCAGGTCATAGGTGGTGTCCGCAGTAGTCAGAGATTGGTAAATGAAGCGCAGTTTGTTGGTATCTGCTTCGGGGTTGTCGGCGCGGGTGTAGCTGTAGACAGGTTCGGGGAAGGGCAGTTCGTGGGTTTGCCCGTCGGCGAAGCGGTGAATTTGCAGGGTGCGTAGGCCCTGGGCACGGCCGTAGACCACCAGATGCCCGTCAAACAGATCCAACGTCTCGATAAACCGCTCCGGATTATGGGGAATGAACTCTTGCCAGTTGGCCTTTTCCGGCCGGCTGGTCGGCG
>CAYXUZ010000106.1:1808-15798 GCA_964467705.1 uncultured Ardenticatenaceae bacterium
CCGTCATCACCTTAAAATTCGGCGCATTTTCATTGGTGTGGATGTAAAACGTGCCTTGCCGGTGAAACAAGAAATACTGCACATGATTTTGCCGGGGTTGCAGTCGTTGGAATGTGCCCAAAGGTTGATCTGCATTCAGAATATGTTCTTCGCTGGCTTCCAGACTGAAGATGGTCAGCAGCACATACGCTTTATCTTTGGTCTTGGTCACCATTACATTAAATAAGGTGTCGTCTTCCTGGTAAAGCACCGCATCATTGGCCGCGCTGTCGCCTAATGTGTGGCGGCGTAGTTGATAATTACGCCATTCGGCATTTTGCACCGTGTAAAAGATGGTCTGGTTATCGTTACCCCATTCGGCCGTGTAGCTGGTATTGGGAATCTGGTCGGGCAGTAGTTCACCCGCTTCCAGATTCTTGAACTGCATCGTATATCGTTCACCGCCGCTGGTGTCGGTGGAGTAGGCCAGGATTTTTTGGTCAGGGCTGGGCTTGAACACACCCATTTTGAAATAGGGCTGGCCTACTGCCAGGGCATTTTCATCAATCAAAATTTCTTCGGGCGCGTCCAGGCTGCCCACTTTGCGGCAGTGGATTTCATATTGCTTCCCAGCCTCGGTGCGGGTGTAATAGTAGTTGTTGCCCAGACGCACGGGCACGGTGCCGTCGGTTTCTTGAATGCGGCCAACCATCTCCTGGTACAGTTTTTCTTGCAATGGTTCGGTGTGGGCCATCATGGCCTGCATGTAGGCGTTTTCGGCTTCCAGGTAGGCCAGCACTTCGGGATTGTTCCGTTCGCGTAGCCAGTAGTAGTTATCCGTGCGGGTACGGCCGTGTAGCGTTAGCTCATGTGGACGAACGGCAGCCTGGGGTGGGGTCGGTTGAGTCACTTGACTTATTCTCCTCAGCTTCAGGGATGTTTTGCATGAAAGCGCAGAACATGATCCGGCCATATTCTCACGCCTTCGTGGATTTGGGTAATTCGGGGAGAGTTTAGCCGGGTGGCAGAGTTGGGGCAACCGGCTAAATGAAAAACGGCCGTTCACATAACCGGGTGAACGGATGGTGGCTCATGGACAAAGATATACAACATATGGCGGGCTATGATCTGCTATTCCACGAAAATTTCGACGCGCTCCCCGCCTTCTTCATCAGTAACATCCAACACTTTGCCCTGTTGGCCACTGCGTACCGCTTCCATCAGTTCATCAAAATTAACCCCTTCCATTTCTGGGGCAAAACGGGCGCCCATTTTCAGGCCGACATTGACTAACCCAAACGGGATATTCACATTCACTTTGTTGCGCCCACTGTTCAGGTCGGTGACGCGCACACGGAACCAACGGGGGTTGCTGGCGCCTTTGAGTGGCTCAACGGTGGCAGGGCCTTTCTCACGGCCAAGCGCCCGCAACAGTTCTGCGCCTTCGGTGGCGCTGATTTTGCCCTCTTCGATCATTTTCAGAATTTGCAAGCGTTCTTCTGCGGATGCCATGTCAGTCCTCTCTTCAACAGTTGCTATAGTGTTAATCGCATATGTGTTAGTGTGCGCCGGGGTGAAAAATTAGCCTCGCGCAGTAACTCACTCATTATCGTATCGTCGTCTGGATATTCCAGACGGATGTTGCGGCGGGGCATGTCTTGTAAACGGTAGACCAGTTGGGTCACTAACGGCCGTTCCAACTGCCCCCGCCACAGTGGATGAATACGCAGCAAAACCTGGTGCGGCTGGCCCCATTCACTAAAAATATGCACCAGGCCAACCAATTCATCCTGCGCTGTTGCCGCCACCAAACAATCGGCACGACGGCCGTTCACATAATTTGCCATCTGTCCCCACCACGATGTTTTGTAAAAGTCGGGTGGCGGCTGTTCCGGCCAGTTCAAATCGTCGGGCAGGCTGACTTTGTCCAAAGCATACGCCTGTTGCCATTCTTGCCGCCGCAGGCCACGAATGCGCAAAGCTGGTGGCCGAGACACCACTTGTTCCAGGTTGGTCAGTGGTTTGATGATGGGTTGGATGGCGCGCAGCCGGGAAACGGCCGTTTGCCAGTTTGTCATGCTGCCCAACGCTTCATAACCTAATGATTGGTAAAGTGTGATGGCGGAGCTGTTATTTTTCTCCACCTGCAACAAGATTTCACGGCCGTTACGCTGCTGCACCATCCCCGTTACTTGTTGCATGAGTCCCCGCGCAATACCCCGTCTCCGAAAATCCGGGTGGACGGCTACGTTGACGACCTGGTACCGTCCCTCGGTTTTAGTGGTGAGAAGTGTGACATTGCCAATGATACGACCATGCATTTCCCAAACAAAACCCAATGCCAATTTGCTGGAAGCCGGGTTCAGTCGCCACAGAAACGCCGGTCCCTGGCTGGCGCGCGTCGAATCGGACAACATGCGCTGTCCTTCAACATCCAGCGTACCGCCAAAAACCAGTTCCAATAGCTTCATCACCTGGGGAATATCCCGGTTCAGGTTTATCTGGCGGGGGCCGTCATGATTCGATTGGTCATGTAAGGGCGCAGTAACGATCATCTTGACGATCAATTCTATCGCATTCGCGCCCGTTCGGGAATTGTCCCGAAATCGGCAGTCCGAAGTCGGACTGCGTTATCTTTCCAATGCTTCCAACAAGGTGGCTGCTTCGTCCGGCGAAATGATGCCTTGCTCCACCATTTTTAAGATTTTAATTTGCTCATCGGCTGAAGCTTTGGCGCGGGGCGGGGGTGGGGGTGGGGGGGCAGCCGGACGGCCGTAGCCACCCATGTTGCGTGCATTTTGCCGTTCCGCTCGCTGCCGGGCGCGTTCGGCCGCTTGTTCTGCTTTCCGTGCCGTTTCTTCGGCTTTGCGGGCCGCTTTTTGGGCTATTTTCTCACTAAACTCTGGTCCAAATTTCGATTCAAAACCAGATGTAAAGCGGGTGATCTGTTCATTTACCTGACGACCGATCTGCTCGCCCAGGTCAGCAAAATCAAAGGCAACAGCGAAACCACCCTCACCCTCTTCTTCCCAGCGTGGATTTACCATTTGTTCCTCCTTGAGGACAATCCGCCCCCCGGCCGTGAAGGTGGCGGTTGTTTCACCGTCTCCTAAACGACCGGTCAGGGTATGGTCTACTTCCAACTCTTTATCAAGTGGCAGCCGATTCACAATTTGAGGTGCAGTGGCCGACAGATTCAACGGTGCGTTGGCCGGCCAGCGCACGATGATGTCTCCGGTGGCGGCAAAAGTGTGTTCGGCGGCGCTCAGGCCACCTATCAGCCGGATGTCACCTTTTACATTTTGCACGGCCGTGCGCCCACCCAGGTTGCGTAAATTCACGTCGCGGGCACATTGGCTGATGGTCACGTCGCCGCTCACGGAGCGCAGGCTGATGTCGCCATTGCTTTCTTGCAGGTCTACACGGCCGTTGACCACCTGCACAGCCAGATCGCCATGAACCATGCCCACGGCCACATCAGCTACCCGGCGTAGGGCAGCGTCACCGTGGAGGGTCTGGATGCTGAGCGGGCCATTACCATTTTTAGCCGAAATGTCGCCGTGAATGACGTTGATTTTGGCGTGATTTAGCCCCGTCAGAACCACATCACCACGTGCCGTGTCCAGGCTCAAGTCACCGGTCAGATTGCGAATGACCAGGTCGCCGCCAACATACTCAATGCTGACGCTGGCGGCGGCTGGCAATAATAGTTTCAGGTCGCCACTGCTGGTGATGGTCACGGTGTCGCCGGCTTCCTGGACTTCGACGCCATTGCCTACGGCCGTGACTGCGTTTTCCATACCAGTGTTGATAACCAGGTCGCCGCCACAGCGGGTGATGCTGATATGCGGCGAGCTGGAGGTGTAATACTTTTGTTCAGCCATAATAACCACCTGTTTTGTTTGCGAAAGTCGCGCAGCGGTTGAAGTTAATCTACAAATACCTGCACGTGTTCGCCGCCTTCTTCATCCTGCACATCAACCAGGATGCCGGATTCCATTTCGTTCATCATCTCTTGCAGTTCGTTCCAGTCCAGACCATTGAGTTCAGGTGAGAAACGGCCACCAATCTTCATTCCAAATTTGACCATGCCCAGTGGAATGTTCACAGTGACTTTGTTGCGCCCCGATTGCATGTCGCGCACGCGCACATGCAGCCAGCCGGGTTTTTTACCGCCATTGCTCGTTTGCATGGCTTCTTCTTGTTTGAGAATATGCACATCGGGCACGGCCGTTTCTTCAGCAGGCGCAGCGGGTTGGCTGAGCAGTTGGGCGGCTTCGTCGGCCGTGATCTTACCGTTGGCTAACAGTTCCAAAATTTCTTTACGGGATGTTGTTGACATGATATTTCCTCCAGGGTGATACGGCTGTGCCCTGCACGGCCGTATCGTTAATTGATTGTCGGGGCGGCTGGTTCAGTGACAACGGCCGTGTAGCCCAACTGAGATAATACGGCCATCAGTGGGGAGGGGTCTGCCATACGAATAGCGCCAATCCACCACCGGCCATTGCCACCTAAAAAGACCAACCCGCTACCAGCATGTCGCCCTTCGATGGGGATGAGCAGTTGAGTTGGTTTGCCGGTGCGCGCCATGCTGTTAAAAATGACCGGTTGGTCGTAATACAATTCCAGCGTTAACCCAGCGGCGGCGTAATCGGCTAATGTTTCTTCAGAAAGCCCCACATCTACCAGAGCGGAGTTATTGAGATGACTCAGTGAGCTTTCAATGGCATCTGCCAGCAGGTCATAATTGGGATGGCCTGGCTGTACCATGATGCGTTCACCTTCGTGCAAGATGAGGATGCGAGACGGCCGTACATTGACGGCGCTGTTCTGAAACCAAAACCAATTTTGGGTATTAAACGCATTGATCAAGTAAAAAACAGCTACGATGAAGATAACCATCCAGAGAAATGGCTGGATTACTTTCCATGTACTTTGTGGTCTCATTTTTTTATTCCTTTGCTTTTTTAACTGCCACCGCGCAAGAGATTGAGCGCTTCTTCGGCAGAAAGTTTGCCAGAACTCAGGTCAGATAAGACACTGCGTCGCTGCTCTTCCGTAACTTCTGGCTCTGGTTCACCAACTTCAAAGCCCATTGCTTTAATTACTTCTGTCAACCGGCTGCGCACAGCCGGATATGAAAGACCAATTTCTTGTTCCACCCGGTTGATTTTGCCTTCGCATTTGATGAAGATTTCGATGAAGTTGAGCTGTTCTGCGGTTAGCTGATACAGTCGCCCCAAAGCAAAATGCCCTTCAATGGTGGTGTCGCAGTTGCGGCAGTGCAGACGGGTGACGTGTAAGGTGTCGTGGCAGATAGGGCATTGACCGATTACCGAATTCATAAAGCTGTCTCCGTAGGCTGATTTTCAAAATCACCCTACATGGTTCAGGCATGTTTCAATTGAAAACTTCCTGTTGTCACTTTGGCTTTGATGTTGCCTTCGCCGTTGCCTAATGTACCCCGCAGTTTGCCGCCCGTTAGATGTCTTTTGTGTTGTGGTTGGCTGAGAGGAAAATCGCATTTGACATCGCCGGTCACGGCCGTAGCGTCCAGATACGCGTTTGGTTCTTTAGGTGTGCGCAGGCTGATCTGCCCGGTGATGGTTTCAAAACGGTGGCTGGCGTTCATCAAGATGCCGTCGTACCGCAGATTGCCGGTGAGGCATTTGGCATACACAGGGCCGCCAATGTCCGTGAGAGACAATTCACCAGTGATGACACGGGCGGTAACGGGGGCATTTATACCCGTGATGCGTAGCTGTCCAGTAATAATGCTGGCCTGCACCTCGCAGTCGGCGGGTAGGTGAATGGTCAGGTGAACTTTGCTATTGAAACTGCCATGTAGCAATCGTTCCAACCAGGAGGATTCACCGTTTTGTTGGCCGTGGTGTGATTTGACATACACAGTGTTGTGGGTGCGGGTGACGGTGATATCGGCGTTTTCCACGCGGGCAGCGACGGTGATGGTACGGCCGTCATGCGGCATGATCTGGATGCGCCCAATTTTGACGTCAACATCCAAAATGCCTTGGGGAGCGGGGAAGGTTTCTTCAAAATGGAGTTCTTTCATTTTTTATCTCTCAACCTCAGAAAAATTGATAAACCTATTAAATTATTCGAGGCATGTGTCCATAATAATCAATAATATCAAGAAAGTCAATAACTATCTTGAGATTATTTGAGTCCATATTGTAATTATTGATATTAGCTCAAAAATTTTTGATTTTGGGTAGTTTTGAAGGGGCGTGTGGAGCTGGTTCTAGAGGGGGTAAGCTCTTGCCAGCTTTGCAGGCCAATATAACCATAGCCCAAAACAGCCACCGCCAGAAAGGGGATAGCGCCTGGATGGTGGTATGTTACAGCTACAATCAGGCTTACCAGGCAGTAAAGGCATAGGGCAAATTCAACCAGGATGATTCCGTCAAATGGAACGGTGGCGGGCAGGGTGGCTTGTGTGCCCCGTTTGGGAGTGCGTATGAAGGGATGGTGACGGCCGTACCCCACCTGTAAAACGGCGCGAGACATGACGGCCGTCATCCCCACCGCGACAATAAACATGGCCGGAAAATGGCGCAGTCGCCGCCGCCAATCCTGGTGCAAGAGTGGCTGTGCCAGCCCAAACAAAAGGGGCTGTCCCAGGCCAATCAACGTAAAAAGCCACATCCAGACGGATGGTTGATAACCCAACAGCATAAGCGGCAGTTGCAGCAGCAGCAGCAAGATGACCAGCAAATTGGCTGTGTATGCCTGCATAGCCAGCAGGGCGTAGAGCCGGGCGGCCCAGGAGTGTCCCGGTGTGGTCAGGATGTGCCAGGCGTATTTACGCAGGCATTGGGTAGACCCTTTGCCCCACCGCGCCTGCTGAATCTTATAAGCGGTTATGGTGGGGGGCAGTTCGGCGGGCACAATAACATCAGGCAGGAAGCGGAATTGCCAGCCTGCCAGTTGGGCGCGGGTGCTGAGGCAGAGGTCT
Organism: uncultured Ardenticatenaceae bacterium; assembly: GCA_964467705.1. Taxonomy (GTDB): domain Bacteria; phylum Chloroflexota; class Anaerolineae; order Promineifilales; family Promineifilaceae; genus CAADGU01. Next base: position 8,767 of record CAYXUZ010000106.1, read on the forward strand.
TCGCAGACAGTATCGGTCTGCCAACCGCCAGCATCTTCCAGGCAGGCGCGCCGCCACACGCCGCCGGCGCCGTTGAATTTGGGATAAAGGTTGGCGCGGTGGCGCACCGTTTGTTCCAGAGCAAAATGTTTGTCCAGCGCCAGGGCTTGCACGGCCGTCAATACCGATTCCTGATCATTGAGATGTCCCCACCGTGCCTGCACCATCCCCACACGGCCGTCGGCCAGAAAATGAGGAACTGTACGTTGCAAGAAGTCAGGTGGAGGCACAAAATCAGCATCAAAAATGGCTATGAAATCTCCGCTGGCCTGGGGGAGTGCTTGCGCCAATGCCCCTGCTTTGTAGCCTACCCGCTCCTCACGTTGTACCAAAGAAATGTCCACCCCTTTCTTTTTATAATGGGCTACGAGACGAGCAGTTTTGACGGCCGTACTGTCTGTTGAATCGTCAAGTACCTGAATTTGCAATCGGTGGGCGGGGTACTGCTGCTGTACGGCCGTGCGAATGAGCCGTTTCACCACAAATGGTTCGTTATAAATGGGAAGCTGGATGGTAACGGAGGGGGGATCGGCAGGAAGCGGCGGACAGAGAAAATGGTCATGGCGATGACGCCAGTATTGCCAGAGGGTGTAAAACCCCAGCAAACCATAGACAGATAACGTGGCTACGGTCAGCCAGTACAATGTGATGAGCAAGGGCGTCATTCTGCTTCGTCTGGGTTTGCTCGCTTGATAAAGGTTTTGAGTCGTTTGTTAAAGTCACCGCGGGGTAGCAGCACCCGCCGCCCGCACTTCTGGCACACCAGGCCAATGTCGGCGCCAATGCGCACCACTTCCCAATCATAACTGCCGCAGGGATGGGGTTTGCGCAGGCGGACAATATCGCCAACATGAACTTCCACAAACATGAGCGGGAATTATAGGCATGGCCCTGGCAGCGGCAACTATCATTGGGGGAGATTTAATGCCATTCGCCGTTGGGTAGGGGGGACGGTATACTTTACGGCCGTACCCTGGCTGGTAATCCGTCATCGGTAATTAAGTAAATGAGGACAACAAGGACGCTTCTATGTTACTTTTTTTGCGCGGCGCTGAATATCCCATTCCCACAGCGATAACTTTTGCAATTGTCTTGATTTTTGCATTCGCTTACCATGAACTGGCACATGCGGTGGTGGCTGATCGGTTAGGCGACCCGACGCCGCGTTCTTACGGCCGTATCACCCTCAACCCCTTTCGCAATTTAGACCGCACCGGCCTCATACTGGCCTTGCTTATTGGTTTTGGCTGGGCTTTTACGCCCATCAACCCCCTTTATTTTCGCGGTAATCCCCGCCGCGCTTTTGCCATTGTTTCCATTGCCGGGCCGCTGGCGAATTTGGCAATGGCCGGGTTATTGGGATTGCCGGTACGGATGGGGTGGGTGACTTATACGCTGCCAATGGAGGTGTTACCTTCCCTGTACTCATTTTTGACGTTTGGCGTTTATTACAATTTGCTGTTGTTTGCTTTTAATCTAATTCCCATTCCACCATTGGACGGCTTTCGCATTTTGTTAGGCATTTTGCCGCCTGACATTTCTATCCAATTAGAACAACTGTACCGATACAGTATGTTTATCTTTTTAGGGGTTTTCTTTTTGTTGCCAGCGGCGGGTGTGGATATTGCCGGTGAAATCTTGTGGCCGGTGATTGGTTTCTTTTATCCGATATTTACCGGTGGTTGGCCGCCTATCTTTTAGGGTATGCGGTACCGGCTCTGGCAGTTTTGGCAGATTGTACGTGCCAAACCTTTAACAACAGCGGCATTGGCGGAGGTCACGGCCGTACTCACCCCGAACGAGCAGCAATTATTCCGCCGTTTATCAGCTAATGATCAGTGGCACAGTGTGCGTGTATTGCGGCTGGTGCAGGCAGCCGGTGGCAAGGAACCGGCCTTGCAAAAGGCGGCATTGCTACATGATGTAGGCAAAACAGAGGTGCGGCTGACGCTGGTTGACCGGATGGTGATTGTGTTGGGTGGTGTGTTGTGGCCGGGAAAGGTGGCAGATTGGGGCAATGATGCAGCGCGAGGTTGGCGACGGCCGTTTGTAGTCAAGGCTCAGCATCCGGCCTGGGGTGCAGAAATGGCTGCTGCTGTTGGATGTGATGCCCTCACCGTCAGCCTCATCCGGCGACACCAAGATACGCTGGCCGACGTGCAAGAGCCAAAACTGCATGAACTACTGCGTATTTTGCAGTGGGCCGATGATCAAAGTTAGTTGTGAAACCTCCCGGAGATTCAAAAGCTCTGGGAAGTTGGGAAGGGAATATGTTAAAAGGAAAACAAACCATTAACTCTCTAACCTATTATTTGTTAGTTACACTAATAACCACCTGTGCTTTTCTCATCCCTTGCATCATTATTTTAGAATTAACAACTTCATTTCAAGCTGGCATCAGTTTTTTCATTGTGTTGTTTACGGTGATTCACACATTTCTGATTTCTTTTTTGGGAATGTGGATGGGGCGAAACTTCAATAGGGATTTGAGCCTGAAAGTAATAGGAATCTACATTGGCGGACTGAGTGGACTCCTCTATGGAGGATTGTTCATTTCACCATCAGTAAGGTCTTGGGTTGGGTTCGCAATAATCATCTTTATGTTTGGGCCAGGACAATACCTTGGGTTGCAACTTACACAGAGAGTTGCTGCCTGGCTTGAGAGTTTGTCTTCCGTAGCATAATATGTGCTCTTGTTGATTTTGAATCTTTACGACATACATGGGAGTAATATGAAAGCACAAACAGTTTCCATTATTGGCCTGGGGCGGGCGGGTGTTTCGGTAGGGTTGGCGGTAAAGGCAAAATTGCCTATGACTGTTGTGGGCTACGATCCCAACCCGGATGCCGCACGGGCGGCGCAAGAAAAAATGAAGGCGGTAGACGCCATTGAAATGAACCTGTACAAAGCAGCCGCGAAGGCCGATATTTTGGTTATCATGCTGCCGGTAGCAGAACTGGAAGAGACATTTCAGGCCATCGGCTCTGATCTGCAACCGCATACGCTGGTGCTGGATTTTTCCGGCTTGAAAGGGCCAGGCTTGAAATGGGCCAGGAAACATTTGCAGCAGGGGCATTATGTCGGGGCGACGCCGGTATTGGCGGCCCAATGGCTGGCCGACGGCCGTACTGACATCACCACTGCCACTCCTGACCTGTTCCAAAACAGCCTCTTTTGCCTGATGCCTTCGCCCGATGCCGACCCGCAGGCGGTGGAAACGGCCGTGAATTTTGGGCTGGTGTTGGGGGCACGGCCGTACTTTATTGACCCCATGGAATACGATGCCCTGGTGCAGGGGACAGAATCATTGCCTGGTTTTGTGGCCGCCGCCCTGTTCAAATCGCTCAAGCAGTCAACAAGCTGGCAGGATATGTTGCGTTTTGCCGGTAGCCCTTTCAATCTGGCAACGCTGCCATTGGCGCAGCCCAAAGATATTGCCTTTATGGCGCTGCATGATAAGGCTTCCGCCATGCGCTGGCTGGATGCGATTATTCAGGAATTAACTGCCTTGCGCCGTTTGGTGTATGAAGCAGAGCCGCAGGTGTTGACGGCCGTGTTTGAAGAACTGGCGAATGAACGGGACAAATGGCTGCTCAGGCGGCAAGACAATGAGTGGGATGAACGCACCATGACAGAAGTTGAACGCCCTTCTATGATGGGGCATATGCTGGGCGGGTTAGCGCCCGATTCACGAAAAAAGGGTGGTAATCGGTAATCCGTAATCGGTTATCGGTTATCGGTTAATGCAGTTAAACATGACCCAACCAGAAATCGTGGTTACTTCCCAAACTCAGGTTGTCGAAGCAACGGTAACACGGCCGTTACGCATCTTGATGATCGCGCCAACTTCCTTTTTTAGTGACTATGGTGGGCATATTCGCATTTTGGAAGAAATGCGGGTCTTACAGTCTATGGGGCACGAAGTAGCAGTCGTTACCTATTATAAAGGAAGCGATATGCCGGGACTGGATATTCGCCGGACACGGCCGTTGCCCTGGCGTACTGATTATGAAGTAGGCTCCTCGCGCCATAAACTGGCGTTCGATGTATACCTGGCGGCACAGTCAATAATCGAAGCCATTCGCTACCGGCCACATGTGGTTCATGGGCACATGCATGAAGGAGCCATTATTGGCAGCATGGTAGCGAAACTGCTCCGTGTACCACTGATATTTGACTTTCAGGGCAGTCTGTCGGCTGAGATGGTAGACCATGATTTTCTGGCACGGGACGGCCGTGTCTACCCCTGGGTGTTCCGACTAGAAAAATTCATTAACCGATTGCCTTCTGCCGTGCTCACCAGTTCACGTCAGGCCACCGATCTGCTGTGCCATCAATTTGGGGTGCCTACCCACCGCCTTCAACCCTTGCCTGATTGTGCGGATACCACTCGCTTCAACCCCGAAAACTTCTCGGCTGAGGCTAAACAAACCCTTAAGCAAAGACTAAGATTGCCGCTGGATGTTCCCATTGTTGCCTATCTGGGATTGCTCACCGACTATCAAGGCATTCCCCATCTCCTGCAAGCGGCCGCCAAATTGAAGCAGGCAGGTGAATTGGTACATTTCCTCATCATGGGTTATCCCAATGTAGATCATTACAAGCAGATAGCACAGCAACGGGGCATAACCGATGTGGTTACATTTACCGGCAAAGTGGAATATCGAGACGCACCGCTTTACCTATCCTTAGGTGATGTGGCCGTTGCTCCTAAAATGTCCAGCACCGAGGGCAGCGGTAAGTTGCTGAATTACATGGCATTGGCGCAGCCAGTTGTAGCATATGACTCCCCTGTTCATCGGGAGTATCTGGCCGACCTGGGTGTATATGTACCATTGGGGGATGTGAATGCACTAGCCGAAGCGATTGCAGGATTAATAGATGCGCCGGAGTACGGCCGTGCCCTCGGCCAGAAATTACGCCAACGGGCCATCAGTGAATATAGCTGGCAACGCGCCGGTGAAGAGATTGTTAACCTGTATCGCCGTTTGACAAAATAGAAGGTTATCAATATAATCTTCGTTCGCAGTTTAGCAGGGTTTGATGAACGAAAGCCTTCCAGAACAAACACCAAAGGGGTGCGACATCCAAGTAAAGTTGCACCCTTTCTTTTTGGTTATAGGCATTGTGTAAAACCGCTGCACCATGTGTTGAGAAAGTTTAATTTTCCAGGGAACAGGATAACTAAATGTCTAAATTACCCATTAAAAGTTATGCTCGTATGACAGATCTGTTGGAACTACCAACATTGATTGATGTTCAATTGAATTCATTTGATCAATTCATCGAGGAAGGTCTGGCAGAGTTGTTTGATGAAGTGTCGCCCATTGAAAGTTTTAGTGGTGACCTGAAACTTTATTTCCCCAGCAAACACAGAGAAACAGAAGGGTTTGACCTGAAATATTGGTTTGGTGAGCCGAAATACTCCGTGGAAGAGTGCGTCGAACGGGATATGAGCTACGCTGCGCCTTTGTATGTGAAGGCACTCCTTTACAGCACTGACCTGGATCAGCCCATTGTGCAAGACATCTTTATGGGCGACTTCCCTTTGATGACCCAGGCAGGTACGTTCATTATTAACGGCACGGAGCGGGTTGTGGTAAGTCAGTTGATACGTTCGCCCGGCGCTTATTTTGAAGCACAAGAGGAACGCACAACGGGACGGCCGTTGGCCATGGCCAAGTTGATCCCCGACCGGGGCGCCTGGATCGAATTTGAAACGCGCAAAACCGATTACCTCACCGTCAAGTTCAACCGCAAACGCACCGTGCCCGTGACGCTGTTCCTACGGGCGTTGGCGGCGGTGGATGATGGTCTGGGTAATCCCATCTTGAAATCCGGCAGCGATGAAGAGTTGTTCGCTCTGTTTGAAGAAGTAGATACCAATGGCGAGCATCTTTATATTCAAGGCAGTATTGAGCAAGAACCGCCGTGGAACCCGGACAAACCGCTGGCGCAGCAGGCGCTCATTGAGTTTTACAAACGGATGCGCCCAGGCGACCCGCCGACGTTGGAAAATGCGGAACAATATCTCTTCGAGCAGTTGTTTGATCCCCGCCGCTATGATCTGGCGCGAGTTGGCCGTTACAAGCTAAATAAACGGCTGAATTTGAAGGAGATCATCCCTGAAGAACACCGTACCCTGACGCAACATGACATCGTAAAAGTAGTGCGCCACATGATTCGCATCAACAACGGCCTGGAAGGGCCGGATGATATTGACCATCTGGGTAACCGGCGTGTAAAAACAGTAGGTGAACTATTACAGGCTAAATTGCGTGTGGGGCTGCGCCGCATGGAGCGGGTGGTTAAGGAGCGCATGTCTATTCGGGACAGCGAAACAATCACCCCCATTTCATTGGTGAATATCCGTCCTGTGGTTGCGGCCGTGCGTGAGTTCTTTGGCAGTTCGCAATTGAGCCAGTTTATGGAACAGGCGAACCCACTGGCGGAACTGACGCACAAACGTACCTTGTCGGCATTAGGGCCGGGTGGTTTGCGCCGGGAACGGGCCGGGTTTGAGGTACGAGATGTGCATCACAGTCATTACGGCCGTATCTGCCCCATTGAAACCCCGGAAGGGCCAAACATTGGGTTGATTGGGCGGTTGGCGGCTTACGGCCGTGTCAACAAATACGGCTTCATTGAAACCCCCTATCGGCGGGTCTACAATACCCTGTCGGCCAGTTCTGATGATCTCATTGGGCACGATGCATTTACCAACATTGTCAATCCTGAAACTGGAGAAATTATTGTTGCGGCCGACGAAAAAATTATATCTGACCATCTGGCTGCTATTCGCCGGGCCGGGTTAGAATCCATTTCCATCAAACCCTTTGTCACCAATGAAATCACTTATATGTCGGCTGACGAAGAAGACCATTACACTATCGCACAGGCTAATGCTCGCCTGGATGAACGCGGTCAATTCATGGACAAACGTGTCTCTTCACGACGTAACCAGCAATTCCGGTTTTCATCTGTGCAGCGAA
>CAYXUZ010000106.1:15808-21448 GCA_964467705.1 uncultured Ardenticatenaceae bacterium
CGTCGCCCCACGTCAAATTGTGGGTGTTTCAGCGGCATTGATTCCATTTCTGGATCATGACGATGCCAACCGGGCGTTAATGGGATCCAATATGCAGCGCCAGGCGGTTCCCTTGCTCAAACCGGATGTCCCGATTGTGAGTACAGGCATGGAAAGACATGCGGCCGTCAATTCCGGCCAGATCATTTTGGCCGACCAGGATTGTGAGGTAGTCAGTGTTACGGGTGACAAGATTGTAGTTGTGAGCGAAGACGGGCCACGTATCTACAATTTGCGCAAATATACCCGTTCCAACCAAAGCACATGCATTGACCAGCGTCCCGTGGTGGTTAAAGGCCAGCGCCTCAAGAAAGGGGACGTACTGGCGGATAGTTCTTCCACAGAATATGGTGAACTAGCTCTTGGCCAGGATATAGTAATAGCTTTCCTCTCCTGGGAAGGCGGTAATTTTGAAGACGCCATTCTGGTCAGTGAGCGGCTGGTACGGGAAGATCGTTTCACGTCTGTACATATCGAAAAGCATGAAGTAGAAGCACGTGATACCAAACTGGGGCCGGAAGAAATCACCTACGACATCCCTAATGTCAGTGAAGACGCTCTCAAAGACCTGGATGAGCGCGGTATTATCCGTGTGGGTGCTGACGTCAATGAGATGGACATTTTGGTGGGTAAAATCACACCAAAGGGCGAGAAAGAGCTTAGTCCAGAAGAGAAGTTGTTGCGTGCTATCTTTGGTGACAAGGCTCGCGAAGTGAAAGATTCAAGCCTGCGTCTGCCCCATGGGGCGCGTGGTAAGGTCGTAGATGTGCATGTATTTGATCGCCAACATGATCGTGATTTGCCGGCTGGCGTGGAGACAATGGTGCGGGTGAGTGTAGCCCAACGCCGTAAGCTGGCAGTTGGGGATAAGATGGCCGGTCGGCATGGGAACAAGGGCGTCATTTCCAAAATTGTACCCATTGAGGATATGCCGTATTTATCAGATGGTACTCCTATTGACATTATCCTCAACCCGTTGGGTGTGCCAGGGCGTATGAACATCGGGCAGGTATTGGAGACGAATTTGGGCTGGGCGGCATCGCGCCTGAACTTCCGGGCAATCACCCCTGTATTTGATGGTGCCAATGAAACAGAAGTTGCTTCTGAATTGGCCCGCGCCTGGTTGACTGAACGTGCCTGGCAAACGGCCGTGGAATGGGCCTGGGACTGGTTACAAGAAATTGACTACGATATGCACACATTGAAGGATGATAATGAAGCTCGTCGTCTATTCATCACCAACTGGCTAGGGGAAATGGGTTACGAAATTGAACGTCTGGAAGTAGATGAGCCATTTGCTCGTTACGCAGTTGGGCGCGAATGGTTGAAAGGGCGTGATTGGGATGGTGATACGATCTTCCCTGCTGATTGGGGAGTCATGCGCAAGTTGGAGCGAGCCTCAGGGAATGAACTGGCTATCGAGTGTTGTATTCGTGAGTGGTATGGCTATATGCTCGAAAAATATGATGACATCTTGCCTGAATCCGTCAAAGTGGATCCCCGGCAAACAGGCCTCGCCACTTTACAGGAACTTTCCAACCAGATCATGACAGAAACGTTTGAGCCTTTACCAATTTGGGGCAAAGAAAAGTTAATCGCTGGCCAAACTGGCAAACCATTTGATCAGCCTGTTACCGTTGGTATTTTGCACATGCTCAAACTGGCTCACCTTGTTGAAGATAAAGCACATGCGCGTTCCACTGGCCCCTACTCATTGGTAACGCAACAACCGCTAGGTGGCAAGGCTCAGTTTGGTGGCCAAAGATTTGGGGAAATGGAAGTGTGGGCATTGGAAGCGTATGGCGCTGCCTACACTTTGCAAGAGATGCTGACCGTCAAATCCGACGATGTGCAAGGTCGGGTGAAAACGTATGAAGCTATCGTCAAAAATGAGCCGATTGAAGAACCAGGAGTGCCTGCTTCCTTCCGTGTGCTGGTCAAGGAGTTACAGAGTCTTGGTCTGGCGGTGGAAGCAGTTACCGATTCCGGTGAAGTGGTCCGATTTGGCAAGGACGATGACAAACGTAACCGGAAACATGCGGGAACTGGTTTGATGGATTTGGCGCGCAATCGCCGATAAGTTAGCTGAAGCTGGACAGGTTAGTTAAAGTTTCAGGTTGGTTTGACAAGAGAATTGTTTGTGGTAGAATCGCCATTCGTATGTCTGTTAAACACGTGTAACTAACTGTGTAGTTACTAATTGAATAGGCGAGAAAACAGGGAGGCCATCAAGTTAAAAATTAACTATGATGGCCTCCATTTGTCGGGTGGTGGTGAGTCATCAGAGAAGACGGGTTTCCATCTGTTAACATCATTAACTTAATAGGCGTCTTTTTGTAGCTTCCGTTTGGGAAGTCATATTGAGACGGGTTTTTACATGAAGGCAAATAGAGTCATTTGATTAAGGAGAAGGATTAACGTGCCTACGATTAATCAGCTTGTACGTAAGGGCCGCAAGGCAAAGTCAAAAAAGAGTACTGCTCCGGCCCTGCAATATACTTTTAATTCTTATAATCAACGGCGTACCCGGCGGCCGAAAGGCGCTCCGCAGAAACGAGGTGTCTGTACACAAGTGAAGACAATGACGCCGAAAAAGCCAAATTCGGCATTACGTAAAGTGGCCCGTGTTCGTCTGTCCAATGGGATCGAAGTGACTGCTTATATCCCTGGTGAAGGGCATCGGTTGCAAGATCACTCAGTGGTGCTGGTGCGTGGTGGTCGGGTTAAGGATCTGCCTGGGGTGCGCTATCACATTGTTCGGGGCACGTTGGATGCTGATGGCGTGGATAAACGGAAACAAGGCCGCTCGAAGTACGGCACAAAAACGCCGAAATAAGTGTTGGTTGGATACGGAGAATTAAACAATGCCAAGAAGGTACCGTCCAGAAAAACGGGCTGTAGAGCCTGATTTGAAATATAACAATGTGAATGTGTCCATGTTTGTTAACCGGCTGATGAAAGACGGCAAGAAAAGCGTGGCTCAGCGTGTTCTGTATGATAGTTTTGATCTGATTGAGGCGCGTGCCAAGCGAGCGCCGTTAGAGGTGTTTGAACAGGCGCTGGATAATGTGAAGCCGCAAATTGAGGTAAAGCCTCGTCGTGTAGGTGGGTCTACGTATCAGGTGCCGGTGCCGGTGGACTCAGAACGGCAGATTTCATTAGCGATGCGTTGGCTATTAACGGCCGCACGTTCCCGTAGCGGGCGTTCCATGGCCGAAAAGTTGGCGGGTGAGTTGATGGATGCGGCCACTAATCAGGGCACGGCCGTGAAAAAGCGGGATGATACGCACCGTATGGCTGAAGCCAACCGGGCCTTCTCCCACTTCCGATTCTAGGTGTAGCGAGGACGACTGATGAGTCAAAGTTCGTTGGAACGAATCCGAAATATCGGCATTATTGCTCATATTGATGCCGGCAAAACCACGACCACAGAGCGTATCTTGTATTACACTGGTCGGATCCATCGCATGGGTGAAGTGCATGAAGGCACCGCCACCATGGATCATATGGTACAGGAGCAAGAGCGGGGTATCACCATCACCTCAGCGGCGACCACCACCTCCTGGCTCGACCACCAGATCAACATCATTGACACGCCCGGTCATATTGACTTTACCGCCGAAGTCCAGCGCAGTCTGCGCGTTTTGGATGGCGGCGTGGTGGTTTTTGACGCGGTTGCCGGTGTAGAGCCGCAGTCAGAAACCGTGTGGCGGCAGGCTGACGAGTACAAAGTGCCGCGTATCTGTTTCGTTAACAAAATGGACCGCATTGGCGCCGATTTTGTGCGCACGGTCGGCATGATTCGCCAACGCCTGGGCGCTAATCCGATTGCCATTCAACTGCCCATTGGCAGTGAGTCCAGTTTCCGGGGGATTATTGACCTTTTGAGAATGGAAGCCGTCATATGGACGGAAGAAGACCTGGGCGCCGAGCCAAAAGCGGTAGAGATTCCCGCCGAATTACAGGCCGAAGCAGAAGAAGCCCGTAGCATCATCATGGAGCGTATCATTGAGACGGATGATTCCCTGATGGAACGTTACCTGGAAGGCGAAGAGATCGGCGTGGATGAACTCCAGGCGGCGCTGCGCCGGGCGACGATTGCCAGCCGGGTAACACCCGTTTTGTGTGGCTCTTCCTTGCGCAACAAGGGTATCCAGCGTGTGCTGGATGCGGTAGTGCATTATCTTCCCTCGCCGCTGGACATACCGGCCATTCAAGGACAGAACCCGGATAATGGCCAGGTCGAAGAGAGACATCCCAACGACAACGAACCGTTGTCGGCGCTGGTCTTTAAGATTGTGACCGATCCCTATGTGGGTAAACTGGCCTATTTCCGTGTTTACTCCGGTGTGCTTCACAGCGGTGATACCGTACAAAACACTACCAAAGGCAAGAAAGAGCGTATCGGCCGTATCCTGAGGATGCACGCCGACCACCGAGAAGATTTGAAGGAAGTCCATGCTGGTGATATTGCCGCGACACTCGGTCTCAAAACCACCTTTACCGGGGAAACTCTAGCCGATTCTAAAAGCCCCATTATCCTCGAGGCGATTGAATTTCCAGAGCCGGTGATTTCCATGGCTATAGAGCCAAAGACCAATTCTGACCAGGAAAAAATGGGGTTAGCCCTGAAAGCCTTGAGCGAAGAAGACCCCACCTTCCAGGTGAAAGTAGACGATCAAACAGGCCAGACCGTTTTATATGGCATGGGTGAACTTCACCTGGATGTATTGGTAGACCGCTTGCTGCGAGAGTTCAAAGTGGCGGCTAACGTTGGGCAGCCGCGCGTGGCTTACCGCGAAACCATCACCCGCACCGTTGAAAAAGTAGAAGGGCGATTTGTCCGCCAATCGGGTGGTCGGGGGCAATACGGACATGTTGTTATTAAGCTAGAGCCATTGGATCCTGGTTCAGGTTTTGTGTTTGAAAACGCGATTGTAGGTGGGGTGATTCCCAAAGAATATATCAAACCAACAGAAGCCGGTATTACGGAAGCATTGGAAAGCGGCGTTTTAGCCGGCTATCCTATTGTGGACCTCAAAGCCACGTTATATGACGGCTCCTTCCACGAAGTGGACTCGTCGGAAATGGCGTTTAAGATTGCCGGTTCGATGGCATTAAAGGAAGGGGTACAGCAGGGCAAACCTATCTTGTTGGAACCGATCATGCGCGTGGAAGTGGTCAATCCGGAAGAATACACGGGTGACGTGATTGGTAATCTCTCATCTCGGCGTGGGATGATTGAAGGTATGGAAGTACGTGTAGAGGGACTGCAAGCGATTAAAGCGCGTGTGCCTCTGGCCGAAATGTTTGGGTATGCCACCACCTTGCGATCTATGACACAGGGTCGGGGTACGTTCACGATGGAGTTTGATTATTACGCTCCGGTGAGTGAGGCCATCGCCCAAACGGTTATTAAAGGTGGCCGATAAACAGCGAGATGGTATCGGGCCTGACATGTTTCAAAAACCTGTCAGGTCTCAACGACAATTAGTTGAAGAGGAAAGGTAATTATGGCAAAAGAAAAATTTGTACGGGGAAAACCTCACTGCAATATCGGGACAATCGGTCATGTGGATCATGGCAAAACGACCCTGACAG
>CAYXUZ010000107.1:0-3960 GCA_964467705.1 uncultured Ardenticatenaceae bacterium
TCCAGAAAGTCGCGGATAAATTTGATCGCTTTGTGGCGGATGGTGAGGTTGCGCTGCAGCCGTTCGCGGCGTAAATCGAGATAGCGATATTTCAGGCGCAGGCTTTCGTCTACGTTTTCGTCACGGTCAATCAAAAACGGCGGCGTCTTAGCCGGGTTCAGGATGACCACTTCCTCAGCCAGCACTTCAATGGCGCCGGTGGGTAAGTTGGGGTTTTCCTGGCCGGACGGCCGTGGCGACACCTTTCCCTTGACTTGCAGCACGTATTCGCCGCGTACCTGTTCCGCCAGTTTGAAGCCGTCGGCGGTGCGGCCGGCATCAATGACCACCTGGCATTTACCCAGCCGGTCGCGCAGGTCAATAAAGATGACGCCACCCATATCGCGACGCCGATTTACCCAACCGGCCAGGGTAACGGTCTGGCCTACATCTTCCAGACGGAGTTGTCCACAACTATGTGTTTTTAGCATCGTTCTCTTCCCTTTGTGTTCGCCATTGTGTGGCGCAATTTTTTATTTGCTGTGTGAGGCAAATTCCGCGAATTTTATCATGGGGGGGTGGGGGTTGCTAGTGGCAGGTGGATGGTTAGCGAGCGCCGAACAGTCCCAGAGCAAAGCGAAGCAGGGCGCGGAATGACCAGCGCAGCGGACCAAGGTGGGGGCGGACGGTCAGGCTTTCTTCCATGCGCATCATCGCTTCTAGCCACTGGCCCTGTTTCAGGCGCATGAGACTGTAGGTGCGGAGTATCTGGCTTTGTTTGTGGCGCTGGTTGAGTTGGGCAAAGAGGGCGGCGGCTTCGCTGTAACAACGGGCAGCCTGGTCTTGTTGTTTGTTGAAGGCGTAAAGGTCGGCCAGATTGGCCAGGGTTTGGGCTTGTTTGGCTGTGTAGCCCAGTTGGGAGAATATCTCGCCCGCTTCGCTGAGGGCGGCGATGGCGGCCTGGTTATTGCCTTTGACGCGCTGAATGACGCCGATGTTGTTGAGCATTTCGGCACGGCCGTCTTCATTTCCTTCTTGAGCGTAGGCGGCGACGGCCGTTTCAAACACCGTCAACGCCTCATCCTTTTTGCCTTGTTGGAAGAGGGTTAAGCCATAGGCTTTGAGTTGGTCGGTAGTGGGGGGGGGCATTGTGAAATGGAGATTGGAGATTCGTCAATCTCTAATCTCCAATCAAACCATAATTTAGAAGGTAATCTCAAGCAAATCTTCCGCAATCTGCCGCAGGCGGCGCACATCCATTTCACTCAGTTTGCGGGCGGTTTCCATATAACTGGCATTGACGGGGTTGGTGATGAAGGCCCGTAGTTCTGGGGTCATGCGATCAAATTGTTTGAGCAATTGTTGACGGGTTTCATGGCGGGCCAGTGGGCCGTGAATGTCTTCCATAAAGAGGGAGAGAGAGCCATCCAGGTAGCGGGTCAGTTGTTCCAGGTGCAGGTAGGGCACGGCCGTGTCCCCCATTTCATATGCCTCGATGACTGCTTCTGTGACGCCGATTTGTTCGGCCACCTCTTTGCGCGAACGACGCGCCCGCAGCCGCAATTGATTGAGTAAGACGCCAATCACCCGGTTACGCAAGGTGATCATGTCTTCATAATCTACAGTCGGGTCTTGGGGCAAAGCATCGCTACCCCAAAAGTAGCCCATAGTTACGTTGAAGAAGATGGCTAACGCTTCAAGTTGGGGCAGGGAGACGGGGTATTCACCGGCTTCGGCTTGTTCATATTCTTCCGGGGAAATGCCCAAAATCAGGGCACATTCGGCCGTTGTGTGGCCACTATGTTCACGTGCGGTCTGGATTAGTTCGCCTAATTTTTTTGCTCTTTTGGGATCAATCGTTGCCATAACGTTACTTTCAACCCATGTGAATGTTGGTGGCTTTTAACAGGTCACGCTCGTTTTCCCACCTGCGGGCAGATATTAACATAAATGATGCCAATTCACAACCTTCTGTCAAGCGGACAAATGGCATATAATACGGCCGTACCGTGCATCCTGTTAATGTTTTTGAAATGCGTCTTATGGAACAGAGTTACCAGCGTTGGCCGTTTTTACCTTCGACCATGCGCACCCCAGAGCAAAATGAACAATGGTGGGCGCATTGTTTCCTGCCGGTACTGTCGGTGGAGAATTTTGCGCAGGCGGGGGGGAGTACGGCCGTGATCAGTTCGCCAGGCAATGGTAAAAGTGTGGCACTGGATTATATGGTGCGCCAGACAAAACAATGGGCACTACATTTGCATTATCCCACGATTCATTGGCCGCACAGCGCCCGCCCCAAAGCGCCGGGCAAGGGGCATTTCGGCCAGATTATGTCAATCTTGGCACTGGAAATAACCGCCCGCCTGGAAACTCAGGCGGAGAGTTTGGCTATCAATGAATTGGATGATACTCAACATGAATTCTTGACCTGGCTGGTGGAGAAGCATCTGGGACGACGCGCGCTGGTGCGGCTGGCACAGCGACTACAACAAACACAGCAAGTTACATTAAAAATCCCCTTGCAGTTCACCGATATTTATCCTACAGATACAGGGGAGGGGGATGTCTGGGGGCAGATTGGCGAAGCGGCGGAACTGGCGAAACTGTTGGGGTTTGTACAAATCAATTTGTTGATTGATTTGAATGAGATGGAAGCCTCTCTTTTTCGTGATGATCTGGCAGAATTGTTTTCCCGGCTTGATTTTTTGGAACACAGTGATTGGCTGTTACGCTGTGCCTTGCCGCAATCTGAAGTTATTGAAAACCAGGTGCTGCCTTGTGTGAACGGCCGTCTCTATCCCATGCGCCTGGACTATAACAGTGCCGATGTGCAGACCCTTGTCTCGCGTCATGTGCAGGCAGCCACCGACGGTCGTGTGCAAACCATCGAGTCGTTGGCGGACACGGCCGTGCTAGAAGTGGCCCGGCAAGAGATTATCACCCTGTATGGGGCAGAAACGTTGGCCGGTTGGCTCAACTGGGTGGAGACGCTTTTGTATTTGCAGGCAGAAGGTATAGGTATGGTGAAGGAAGCGGAGACGGCCGTACTCACTTACTATAAACGGCACATTCACCTGCGCCTAGATGAGAAAAAACAGGGCTTATGGCGTGGCCCCCAATTTATCCCTCTGGAAAACCAGCCATTTGAGATGATGAAAATGTTATTTGAGAAACGAGGCAATCCCGCGCCGGAGGCGCTATACCACATCGCGGGCAGCGTCGCTAATCTCAATACCATTGCCAATCGTTTGCGCCAGAAGATCGAACCTATCAAAGGTAAAACGAATATCTATCTTCACAATCGTCGAGATCAGGGTTATTGGCTAGAGAATTTTATCAGTTGACCCATTTCTTTGAATTTATCTCTTACTTTGTTAGACAGTTGTCAGTTTGGTGTACGTTTGTTGATGGAGACATATCTTATAATTTTGGCAACCACTTATATTGTTGGAGGGTATTAGCTTATAGGGTTGGGTCTTAGCCGTTCCCCAAATCTTTTATTTGCAGTACCTCTGGGAAAATCCTTGTGGGGCATTAAACTTTGACTGCTCAACACGTTGCACCAAAACAGACGCCACGCGAGCGTTTCATTTCTCAAACGCTTAAGTTTACCCATGACCCATTTGTTTACGCTACGGCTGAATTAGAACTGCAAACAAAACCAGAAGACCCCCCTTTTTTCTCCTATTTTGTGCCACCGCCAACAATTCCTGCAAATGATAATATTTTGAAGCGCATCCGAGAAGCCAACCCGGTTTTTATTTTTGGCGCGGCTGGCAGCGGCAAGACGACTTTGCGATATGCGTTGGAAGCGATGTGCCGGGTGACGCCAGACCGCACGCTGGCGGTTACGTATACGTTGGGAAAAATAGATGCGCCGGGAAATGATGTCACGGCCGTGTGGCGCTCATTAACCCAGGCTTTAGCCACCGATCTGTTTGTGCAGGTGATGGAGCAATTTCACAATATGCCCCCGTT
>CAYXUZ010000107.1:3970-9320 GCA_964467705.1 uncultured Ardenticatenaceae bacterium
TTGATGCGCAACTCACGGAACGGTTGGCGCGGTTCTGGTATGCGGCGATTCCGCATTACGGCCGTAACCTGCGCCTGCACCTGGAACGCTTTCAACCAAATGATGTCACCGGCATTTCCCCGGTCTGGTGGACAACCTGGAAACGAGCGGTGGTGCGCTACACACCACTTACCGCCGAACGTCTATCATTTTGGCAGCAGCTTATCGCGTTGGAAGATAAGATGCCTGCCGCCACCGACATTGGCCGTGAAACAGTTGATGAAGGCTTGTATTTAGCCCAAAAATTGGGATTTATGCAGATTTATTTTTTGGTAGATGTGGTAGACAGCAGCAAAAGGAAGCGACTCAACTTAGAGGACCACCTGACCACTTTGTTGCATGTGCTCCACACACTCAACCCGCCTATTCCCATTTACCCTAAGCTATTCTTGCCGGAACGCTGGCAAAATCATGTCAATAATCTGGCAACTTCCCTGGGGTGGTTGACCCCACAAACGCTCTCTGCCATAATGCAATGGAGTCATCCAGAGGCGTTGCACAACATCATTGAACACAGGTTTCGTAGTGCAGGCAGTCGGATTACCGGGTTGAACACTATTGCCAGCCAGGATATTGCCGGAAGGTTGGAAGAGATGGTTATCCAGATAGCAGACCAATCGCCCCGTCGCTTGTTACAGGTGATTAATTTGCTGTTTGATGCTCATGCTAGTCGTGATCCAGATGAACCTTTGTTAACGGCCGTAGACTGGAACCGCATGTGCCAGATGTGGAATTACGGTTCACCCAATCCCCGCCCTATTACTACAAACCACCAGATGGCAGGGAATGAATAGACCATGAACGGAAAAGCTACATCCAATCCCCCAACTGCCGTACCCGATATTCGCCGGGATTACAATCCCCAACAATATGTCCATCGTCCCCAAATTCAATCCGCCTTACGCTGGCTGCACGACAAAAACAAACAACTACTCACCGTCGCCAGCCCACCAGCCACCGGTAAAACGTGGTTCCTGAAACGGCTGCGCGAAGAGCTAAATGGCAATGGTATTTTCAAAACCGTGTGGATAGATGTAGACGATCTGTTGCCGCCACCCAAACGTCCCCCCGGCGAAATCACCCCTGAATCCAAAACCGCCTGGTTTCAAAACTTCTTCCAACAATTAATAGCCCAGTGTCCAGACCTCAAACGCCTCAAACTCCAACCGCAGGCAGACATTTCCGAGCAAATTGAAAAACTGGCTAAAGAAATGTGCCGGCACTGTTTTATTGGTCAGCAAGTTGTTTTGTTCATTGACAATGGTGACATTGTGTCTGATCCCAGTTGGCGACTGTTTGAACGCACGATTTTGGAGCCATTTGCCCGCGAAGAACTATTACGTCTGGTCATTGCCCTGCGCGAAGACCAGAAAGTGCAGTTTCCCCTGACCTGGCGACAGCAACGATTGTTATTAGGCGATCTAGCTGCTGACGGTGCCCCCCAACCACATCCCGGTGATGAACACATTCAGGCCCTCAGCCGCGAATTCCCTACATTGCTGCCTCAGGTGCTTCAATTGCTTGAGGCTGTGCCCACGTATAACAAAACTCATCCGGGCATCAATACCTTTCTCTTCCTTTATGCCGAAAAATACCCCAACCCACAACCGTCTATTGAGTTTATGCGCATCATGTTGGAATCGCTGAATCCCTTTTCGCCGCATGACGCGAGTGAACTTATTGATACATTACGTTATGTGGCCGACTATGCCGATGAGTGGGTGATTGAGGAATTGGCTGCCTGGCAAAATGTATCCAATACTGAAGCCTGGCAGCGTGCCCAAAAGCTGATAGATAATTATCTGGTGGTCAACATTGCCTATAACCGCTACAAGGTGGCTGACGGTGTGCGCGAATTTGCCCGGATTGCGTTGAAATTGCAGACAACGGTGGCGGTGGAAACAACTCCTGATGTGCCTGCCGAACAGACGGAACAACGCCTGTTACAGCAGTTGGCGACCATGATGCCCGTGCATACCGAAAATGTGCTGAATGTGGTGACGACCCCAGACCGGATCAGAATTGCCCTGGACCTACCCACTGAGTTGGCTAACCAACTGGTCATGTTATACCTGCAAAAGCAGTTGGTATTTTCAGACGTCAATGTGATAGATGTGAAATATGAGCCGATCAAGTTACGTACTTTGATAGAAAAACATTTTGATCTGGCTGAGTTGCAGGCGCTTTGTTTCGATTTGGATATTAATTATCAGAACCTATCAGGTGACGCATTAACGGGGAAGGTTATTGAGTTGGTCAAGTATTGTGAGCGACACGGCCGTATGTCAGATTTATTAGCAGCCTTGCAGCAGGCAAGGCCAAATGTTTCCTGGCAGGTTTAAGGAGGGTCAAATGGGTCAAAGACGTTTGTTAGCCGTGGTTAATCGGCCGGTCCATCTTGTGAATCGCAGAAAAGAGATGGAAACAATCCGTCAGGCCATCTTTGACGAGGGAGATGGTTGCCGGTTGGTGTTGGTAGAGGGCGCGGGTGGCCTCGGTAAAACACGCCTGGTAGAAGAGGTACTGCGCCGCCTGGGACATCCCGAAATAAGAAACATCTACAGTGCGCCGCGCCCGGAAAATGATTGGTCACAGTATAACCCTCAAGTACTGATCTCTGACCTGATTGACTTTACCGATATCCGTTTACATACCCGCGAATATCTGCTGGAAAAATTGGCGGATCCGTTGAATTGGAACGGCCGTATCCGTTTCACTCACTATGCCCAGGCCCACGCCCGCTACCAACGACTGGCCGATTTTGGCGTGGCTTTCACTATGCTGCAACCGGCCGCCGTGGAAGCCGAAAACGCTTTCTGGGAAGATTACCGGCAGGCCGCCCAAAAACAGCGGCTCATTATCCCCATGGATACAACGGAGCAGTTAGCCATCATCAGCTCAAAATGGCTGCTGGATCGAGATCTGATCCGTCCCGAAGATACTGCCTTTAATACCCAACAATGGCTGCTCGATCAGATCAAGGCTGGTAGTTTTGCTAATACCACCATCATCATTGCCGGGCGGCAGGAGGAAGGGGCGCTTTTCTTTGATTTGCTCAAGCAAACGGCTCATCAGGCTCAGGACAAATGTGAGTTAATTACCGTTAATTTGCAGCCCTTTAAGTTGGCAGACACCAAAGCCTATTTTGATACTATTTATGATGACTGGCATGAGAAGCTGGCGCGTGAGGAGGATCAGGAAACGGCCGTACACATCCGCAAAGTTCTGGAATTACTGCGCGCCGACGCCGAACGATTGGAAGTATTATGGTTGTTTACCGGCGGCCAACCGATTCGTCTGGCACTTTACTTGGACGTGCTTGTTGAAGGTCGTACCATCCCCGAACCCCTACTTTCCCCTCTTCCGGCGGCCCGCCGCGCTGCGGCTAACCCGGAAACTTTAGCCGCCATCCAAAAGGAGATTGAAGCCGAGTTCGTGCAACTTCTATTTAGCGCAGAGCCTGATCTGCGGGCGCGGGTGCTGCGTTCACTGGCCCGCGCCACACGCGGCCTGAATGCAGAGCAACTGCATTTCATCTTGGACAGCCAGCCACAACAAAAAGTGAAAGAATGGCAGCCGAATGCCCGGCAACTGGAAGCCATTCAAGCTGAATTGAATGACATCGGTCGTCTATCTATTGTCAAAAGCAAACCCGGCGGTCGGGTGGGATTGCAGGATGAGATGTACCGCATTTATGCTGAGTGCATGTCGGCTAAAGAAGCAGACCGGCACAAAGAGATGATTTCCCGCCAGGCCGCTTACCGCCAGATGCGGGTCTGGGCCGACTATCAACGGCAGCAGTTGGATGAGGAAGATGAAGCGTATGTGCGGGATGATTTGAAGCGGATTCATGTGGAACGGCCGTCTAACATTCTTAGCACCCGGATGCCCACTGCCTCCGCCATTGAAGAACGCCGCCGCAATCAGGCTGCCGCTAACTTGTTGGAAGCCGAGCTGGAATATCTGCACTACACCCTGCTGTTAGACCCCAACGTGCATTTCAATGACATTTATTACAACATGGCGAATGAGCGGGTGATGGCCTACCAGGAAGCGGAAGTCGCCATGTTTCAGGCGGAGATGTGGCGTATTTTGCAAGACGCCAATACGTTTCGGTTTCTGGATATACCAGAACGGCAGCGTCACGACCGTGAATCTGAATCCCTTCCCATCATCTTGCGCCGCGCCGCCCAGACTGACGACGCTGTCAAATGGATCGTCCGCTTTGTTCTCCGCAAAGAATATGACCAGGCTATAGCTCTCGCCGATGCCATAGATGCCGAAGCCGCCAAATTAGCCGATCAAAATGAATGGCATAGTTGGAACCACACATTGGCCCGTCACGAACGATTATGCTGGCGCGAATATGCGCGTTTATTTCGAGCAGAGAATATCAAACAATCCGTTACCCTTTATGAACAAGCTATCAAAGAATTAGAAGCGTTAGTGCAGGCTGATGTAAACACCCTCGTTTTTCCTGAACGGAATGAATATGGTTTCGCCAATCACCCTGCAGAAAAGCGACTGCTCCTGATGCTGGCCATCATGCACAGCAACCTGGGATATGGGTATACAACCCTGGGTGAATTTGTTAAAGCCACGCAAGCATATGCAAATAGCCTGAAATATACGCGCCAGCTTCCCGCTAAACAATCTAAATCAAGCGAGGCTACTACTCGTAACAACCTGGGGCGGGCATTGGCGGAGATGGGCAAGAAACGATCTGTGCGTGTCTGTGAAGATGCCCTAGAGTTACGCATTCAGGTAGGGGAATGGCTACCTATCGCCCTCTCTTATAACACGTTGGGGCTGATCATGAATGACCTGTATCGGCCGTATGAGGCAACTCAATACTGTGCCCGTGCCCTGGCTATTGCCAGCCGAGTGGATGATCCGCGGGTGACGGGTCTTGTGCTGGTGCAGTTAGGTGAAGCGTTGCGCCGGTTAGTTGTCTCTAAGATTCCGCCGCAAGATTCACCAGATGAAATTTATCGTGAGGCAGAACGTGCGTTGGAACAGGCGCGTGAGATTTTCACCAACTTGCAGGAAAGTGTGCGTTTGATTGAAGCCAATCTGGAAACCGGCTGCCTGTACCGCAACTGGATGTTGGTCACTGACCGGGTGCAGTTGCCGCGTATCTGGGAGCGGCGTTACGGTGATGCGGTGGATTACCTGCTGGAAGCAATCCATATGGCGCATGAACGTCAGTTGGTGCGGTTGGAACTGGATGCGCGGGCTAACCTGGCCTGGACACACTTCTATGCACAGGATTGGACGGCCGTCGCCGAAGCCCTGCAAGCGGCGGAACAAT
>CAYXUZ010000107.1:9330-21428 GCA_964467705.1 uncultured Ardenticatenaceae bacterium
CTGGCGCGTTTTTACGTCCAGAACAGCCTCCGCCCAAACGGGATGCGGTTCCGTCTCACTTTTATAAGCAGTTAGGCAAACTGTATGGCCTGCACGGGCAGATGGCGTTCAAACAGTTTCAGGCCATTGTGGAAAAAGAGAAGTCGCGTTTGTACACGGCCGTAGACCGTGCCGCTTTCCTCAAACAAAAAGAAGAATTCCTGGCCAAAGCAGCCGATGCTTATGTGCAAGCATTGGCTTATGCTGAACTCTTTATCCCCCGTTCTGATGCTCTGGTCATCATGTATGATGTGCTATATGGTTATCTCAAACGCATGAACCGGCACGAGTTACAGCTTTTTTATCAGGCCGAAAAGAAAGCCAGCCAGAAATATAATGTTCGCCTGATCGAGCTGGAAAACTTTGGCAATCTTGAAGGTTTCTTGCGTGATAACTTTGGCGATTATTACGATTCAGACACGGCCGTGCCTTCCCCATAAGCCAGTCCCTCCATAGGCAATCACATGTCCTCTCAATTTCCTCTTCTACTTACCCAACCCCAAATCGAACAAGATGATGACTGCGCATGCCCGGACAAGGCATTCGTGCTGGCGTTTGATTATGCTAATAGTGAAGTAGATACCGACTGTGCGTGCCCAGATCGCGGATGGGGGATAGGGATGGAAAGTCACAATTCCGCTTCTTTCACCGCCACCCCACACGTCCACGCGCAACACCTGACGCCAGAACATACTCTCCTCTACAGCCCCTACGCCCCCGGCGGCCCCAGCGTCTTGAATCAGGCCGCTTATGCGCGTTGGCAGGCTTTCGGCTACGCCCAACCGTTGCAACAAGAGATAGATTGGCAACTGGCGGAACAGGCCTTACTGCAACCGGCCAATGCCGCCTTTCGGACGCAATATCAGACGCCGGAAACGCTGACGGCCTGGCTGCACATCACCAACGCCTGCAACCTGGACTGCCCCTACTGCTACGTGCGCAAATCGTCGGCGCGGATGGATGAGGCCACCGGCCTAAAAGCGCTGGTGCATGTTTTTGAGACTGCCCAGCGGCACGGTTTCCGGCGCGTCAAACTCAAATATGCCGGGGGTGAGGCGACGCTGCACTTCAAACTGGTGCGACGGCTGCACCGGGAGGCCGCACAACTGGCAACCACCCACAACCTGGCCCTGCGCGAAGTAATGTTGAGCAATGGCGTCCATCTCTGCCCCGCTGACGCTGATTGGTTGGCCGAATCCTGTGTCAAGCTGATGGTGTCGCTGGATGGGGTGGGGGAGGTGCATGATCGGCAACGGCCGTACCGCAATGGCGCTTCCTCCTTCCATCATTTAGAAAACACGGTTGACCATATTCTCCTGCCACGTGGCATAAAACCCGATGTGACCATCACCATCACCCGCCTTAACGCGGACGGGGCAGCCGAGGCTGTGCGCTGGGCTCTGGCCCGTGACCTGCCCGTCAGCCTGAACTTTTACCGCCAAAACATTCTCAGCGCCAGCCGTCAGGAATTGGAACTGGAAGAGCAGGCCATCATTGATGGCATGTTGGCGGCGTATGCGGAGTTTGAGGCACATTTACCGGCACGGCCGTTTCTCAATGGCCTGTTGGATCGGGTACAGGCCGAAGCGCATGCCCACACCTGCGGCGTGCAGCACAGCTACCTGGTTATCACCCACGAAGGGCGCATCGCCCAATGCCAGATGCACCTGGATCAGCCCTCTCCCGCTGCCCTCACCGGTGATTTGCTACCGCTGGTCGTCGCCGGCCCCATTCAAAATCTGGCTGTGGATGACAAAGAAGGCTGCCGCAGTTGCGAATTTCGCTACCGCTGCACCGGCGGCTGTCCCCTGGAAACGTTCCGCGCCACCGGCCGCTGGGATGTACAAAGCCCTCACTGCCGCATCTACAAAACCCTCTTCCCCCATGCCCTCCGCCTGGAAGGGCTGCGCCTGCTGAAAGTAAATGGCTCAATATGAGCGGCCATTAGCTGTTTTTTGACGCAAACTTGTGCTGAGCGTAGTCGAAGCAGGGGCAAATGGTCCAAAGCCACAAAGAATAAGAAGAAAAAGAAATAGCGTATTTGTCAGACTGCTGTCAGGTAACTGTATGGTTATGTTGGCTTTGCCTGAGACTGGCGCGAGAGTGGGCTGTTACAATGCCGGGCATAACAAGGTTGTTACAAGATCAGGAGACGAAATGATGAACCCACTTCTCACATACGCGCTAATTTTTCTGGCAGTTTTGACAGTCTTGAGTATTCCTTCGGCTTTTGTAGTAATAGTAGCGGCGATGCAATCGGCTCGATTGAGTCGGGCTGAAGAAAACACCCGCTACCTACTTAATGGGAGGTCATAATGTTATCGGATACCAGTTTTATCCACCGTTTCTGGTTGCGAATAGGATACCGGTTTGTAGAGGAAAATACACTGCTACCAGTCATCCAACACGGCCGTGTCGTCTCTTTTCTGTCACCTGGCTACCATTACCGCGCCGGTCTGGGCACCAGTTATGGCGATCCTATCTCTACTGCCTTGCGTTTCCCCCCTACTGTGCAGATAGATGCGCCCACGGCCGATGCGCTAACGGTCTCTGTTTTTGTCAAAGTCCACTATGTCTTTAACCCTGCTTACTGCGATTCGCAGATGCGGTGCGGTATTGTCACTCTTAGTGACGAAAGTTTGAACAAAATCGTGTTGGAACATATCGGACGGGCCGTGCGTGCCGTCTGTGGGGTAAAAACAGAAACCGAGCTGGCCAATGGCGCACTTTGGCCCCGGTTGGAAATGGGAATTCATCGCCGCCTGCAAGACAGCCTTGAAAAGTTTGGTATAGCGGTCAAAGGGGACACGGCCGTGACCATCCTCGCCATCGCACCGCCCCCCGAAATTGTGCGCGAACGAGTAGCTGCCCGGCAGCGGGCCATCTATGCCGACAGTATCCAACAACAGCCACCCGAAATGGCCCGTGATTTACATGAACAGGAAATTGTGCGGCAGGGTGACTTTGTGCATGTCTCTTATGACCGCACCCCGCCGCCGCGCACCAATGGCTTGCCCATGACAGAGTTACTCACGGCCGTACCCAAATTCGCTCGCAACGGCCGTCACAAGCACCCCAACTAAAAAGGAGGTTAATTGCTTATATCAGAACTGTTGACATAAAACCGTGCACAAATAAGGAGAAACGCTCATATGATTTGATTTTCGCAGGAAAACCTGCTCCCCAAGCCCTTTAATTCCTCTTCCCATAAAAACGGGACGGCAACGCTGGAACGGCCGTCCCGTTTTTTATTCCTTCGCGTTCCTTTGCGCCCTTCGCGGATCCCCCCAACTAAGCGGCGCTCACAGTCGCCCGCAGCCTTTCCACATCACGCGCGGGCGGTAACCCGAACAGCCGTTTGTACTCCCGGTTGAAATGAGAGGCATCGTTATATCCCACACGGAATGCGGTACTGGCCGCATCCATATCCTCGCCCAGCATCAAGCGCCGTGCTTCCTGAAGTCTTAACTGCTTCTGATACTGCAAGGGGGTCAGGGCAGTAACGGCCTTGAACTGATGGTGAAAACTGGAGACGCTCAAGCCAACCCTCTGGGCCACATCGTCAATGCGGATCGGTTGGTCAAAGTTTTGGCGAAGCTGCTCAATCGCTCTGGCAATGGGTGTTGTATAGCCACCCATTACCGTCATATGACGCAGCCGATCACCCTGCTCACCCAGCAGGAGCCGACAAATAATTTCCCGTTTAATCAGGGGAGCAAGCACCTGCGCTTCGGTGGGCGTCTCTATCAGGCGAACGAGACGTACCACCGCGTCCAACAAACCGGCATCCAACGCGCTGACATTCATGGCCTTGGCGTCGGCGCGGGTGGGCCTGGCCGCATGACCCAGCTCGGTCATCACGGAGCCAACCAGCGTGGGGTCGAGTTCCATGCGAAAACTGAGATACGGCCGTTCTCTTGACGCTTCAATGACGTGACTGGTAATAGGCAGTTCGATGGTACCGAGACAATAATGATAGGGATCATACTGGTAGCGCTCTTCACCGAGATACAGTTCCTTGCTGCCCTGCGCAATAACCGCAAAGGCCGGATCGGACAAAGTCAGGTTTAATTCTGTCGGTATGGAAGAGCGGAAGAAGCGGATCCCCTCAAGTGGCTGCACCGAGCCATCTGCGCGGCAGACCTGCATCATACGTTCCACCAGTTCATCTCTGTTGGCTTGTACCCTCTGTGCCTCACGTTCAACCTGTGGGGAGTTTTGCCATTCCATCATCACCTCTTCAATCATTTCTGTAGGCCCATCTTCAAACCCATTTGGAAAGCTTGCAGAAATGTGCAATGATCTTCGAGAATCATTGTATCAGCCAGCCTTCCGTAAGAGTAAAATAAACCTGTAACAAACTTCATCCGACTGATTTCCAGGCAAGGATACAGGATTTTTATTCAAGAGCAAAAGGAGTACAAAATGGAAATCAAACGAATTGGCTCACAGCCTTCTGCCAAAGGCGCTGCGGACTGGTTTACCGGCGCGGTGCGGATTGACCCGCTGCATCAGGCGAGCGAACCGGCGCGTGTGGCCTGCGCCCGTGTGACGTTTGAACCGGGGGCACGCACAGCCTGGCACACGCATCCTCTGGGGCAAACCCTCGTCGTTACGGCGGGCTGCGGCCGAGTCCAGCAATGGGGCGGCCCCATCGAGGAGATTCGCCCGGGTGATGTGGTCTGGATTCCGCCGGGGGAAAAACATTGGCATGGGGCTGCGCCAACCACCGCAATGACCCACATTGCCATTCACGAAGCCCTCGACGGCAAAGCGGTGGAGTGGCTGGAACATGTCAGCGATGAGCAATATCAATAAGGAGATTAATCATGCACATTGGATTACAAATTCCGTCTTTTAAGTACCCGGGGGGCACGGCCGTTATCCGTCCCAAACTCAAAGAAATCGTCACCACCGCCGAAGCGGCCGGTTTTTACAGCCTTTGGGTGATGGATCATTACTACCAGATCAAGGGAATGTTCGGCGAAGCCTACACCGACCCGATGCTGGAAAGCTATACCACACTCGGCTATATCGCCGGACTCACTGAAAAAACGTTTCTCGGCGCCCTCGTCACCGGTGTGATTTATCGCCATCCCTCTGTTTTGATGAAGATGGTCAACACCCTCGATATTCTCTCTGGCGGTCGCGCTTATCTGGGCATTGGCGCGGCCTGGTATGAAGATGAAGCCAGAGGTTACGGTATCCCCTACCCGTCTACATCCGAACGCTTCGAGCAGTTGGAAGACAATCTGAAACTGGCACAGGCTCTTTGGAACAGTGATGAAACGTCTTTTGAGGGCAAACATTTTTCTGCCTCGGCCATCACCAACAATCCCCGCCCGCTCTCCACCCCGCATCCCCGCATCATGATTGGCGGCACGGGGCCGGGCAAAACCCTGCGCATGGTGGCCCAATATGCGGATGCCTGCAACATCGGTGCCTGGGTCGGCGATGAAAATATGAAAAAAGCGCTGGACACGCTTAAAGCCCATTGTGAAAGGATGGGGCGTGAATACGACACCATCGAAAAAACAACCCTCGGCACCGTGCATCTTTCAGGGGATGCTACGGCCGTCACCGTCATCAACCGTATCCAGCAACTCTCGGAGATGGGCTTCACCCACGCCATATTCAACATGCCGGATGTTTACAAAATCACGCCGCTGGAAACTTTTGCCAATGAAATTATTCCGGCCGTAGCCGAACTCTAAAAATTCGTAAAACAGGAGAGAAAACAAATGGAATACGCTCGCTTAGGATCAACGGGGATGAAAGTTTCACGTATTTGCCTGGGCTGCATGGGCTTTGGGGATGCGGCGCGTTGGGTGCACAAATGGGTGCTGAACGAGGAAAACAGTCGGCCAATTATCCAGAAAGCCCTCGAATTGGGGATCAATTTCTTCGATACGGCCAATGTTTATTCGATTGGGGCCAGTGAGGAAATTCTGGGGCGGGCGCTGCGGGATTTTGCCAACCGGGATGAGGTTGTGATTGCTACGAAGGTACACGGCCGTATGTCTGACGACCCGAATGGTGCGGGGCTGTCACGCAAAGCGATCCTGAGCGAGATTGACAAAAGCCTGAAGCGGCTGCAAACCGATTACGTAGACCTCTACCAGATTCACCGCTGGGATTATGACACCCCCATCGAGGAGACGATGGAAGCGCTAAACGATGTGGTGCGGGCGGGCAAGGCGCGTTACATTGGCGCATCGGCCATGTGGGCCTGGCAATTCCAGAAGGCGCAGCACGTCGCCGAAACGCACGGCTGGACACGCTTCGTCTCCATGCAAAATCACCTGAACCTCATCTACCGCGAAGAAGAGCGGGAGATGCTGCCGCTCTGCCGCGCCGAGAAAATCGGGGTGATCCCCTACAGCCCGTTGGCCTCTGGCCGCCTGACCCGTGACTGGTCATCAGAAAGCACCCTGCGTTCGGAAACCGACCAAATCCAGAAAATGAAGTACGATGCGGCCGCCGAAATGGATCGGCAAGTGGTGGAACGGGTGGCAGAAATTGCCGAAAAACACGGGGCTTCACGCACGCATATCGCCCTGGCCTGGCTACTACAAAAGGAGCCGGTGACGGCCCCCATCATCGGGGCCACGAAGATCAGCCATCTGGAAGAGGCGATTGGCGCTCTAGCCGTCAGGCTGAGTCAGGAAGAGGTCACATACCTGGAAGAGCCGTATGTGCCCCATCGTATTGTCGGTCATCAGTAAGGATGGTTTAGCAAACACACGGCCGTTTTCATTGTAGCAAGGATCAGTGAGTGACCACCGTTTACTGGCCCTACGGCAAATCCGTCTCCCCCATTAACCACCTGTCCATTTCTCGCGCTGCGCCGCGCCCCTCGTTAATCGCCCACACCACCAGGCTCTGCCCACGTCGGGCATCGCCGGCGGCAAAAACGCCGGGCACGTTGGTGTGGAAGGTGCCATAAGCGGCTTTGGCGTTGCTGCGTTCATCCGCGTCCACGCTCAGTTGCGCCAACAGACCCCCCTCCGGCCCCAGAAAACCCATGGCCAACAGTACCAATTGGGCGGGCCAGGTGCGTTCTGTGCCCGGTATTTCCACCAGCTTTGGCCCGCTGCCGTTGGTTTCCCAGCGCACCTGCACCGTTTCTACTGCCTGCACACGGCCGTACCCATCCCCCACAAACCGTTTACTGAGGATATTGAATTCGCGGGGGTCACGGCCGTACACGGCCGTCGCCTCTTCCTGCCCATAATCCTGTTTCAACACCAGCGGCCACTGCGGCCAGGGATTATTCGCCAGCCGTTCGTCAGGCGGCCGTTCCATAATCTCAAACTGCGTCAGGCTGGCGCAGTTATGCCGCAGCGCCGTGGCCACACAATCCGTGCCCGTATCCCCGCCGCCGATGACGATGACATTCTGGCCGGCGGCGGAGATGAATGGAGATTGTGAGGTTTCTAATCTCTTAGTCTCCCAGTCTCCCAATAACTTCTTCGTATTCGGCCCCAAAAAGTCCATCGCAAAATGAATACCCTGCAACTCCCGGCCAGGAATCGGTAAATCGCGCGGTTTGGTTGCGCCGGTGCAGAGCACAATGGCGTCAAATTCGTGGCGCAAATGCACGGCGGGCATATCCCGGCCAATCTCCGTATTGGGCACAAAACGAATCCCAGCGGCGGCCATCAAATCAATGCGCCGCTGCACCAGCGTTTTTTCCAGCTTCATATTGGGGATGCCATACATCAGCAGCCCGCCGATGCGGTCGGCCCGTTCATACACCGTCACCTCGTGCCCCACCAGGTTCAATTGGTCGGCGCAGGCCAGCCCGGCCGGGCCAGAGCCAATGACGGCCACCTTCTTGCCGGTGCGTTTGCGTGGCAGGTTGGGTTTCACCCAGCCTTCCTCATACGCCTTTTCGATGATGGCGTACTCGATGCTTTTGATGGTCACAGCCGGTTCAGAAATGCCCAGGGTGCAGGCCGCTTCGCAAGGGGCGGGGCAGACCAGCCCGGTAAATTCGGGAAAATTGTTCGTCTTGGTCAGCCGGTCATACGCCTCGTGCCACAGTCCACGATAGATCAGGTCATTCCATTCGGGGATGAGGTTGTTGATGGGGCAGCCAGAGGTCATACGGTTGAGGATGCGCCCCTTGTGGCAAAAGGGGATGCCACAATCCATGCAGCGCGCCGCCTGTGTTTGCAGCCGTTCATCGGGCAGGTGCAGATGGATGGATTGCCAGTCGCGTAGCCGCTCACGCACATCCCGATCCGCCCCCACCTCCCGCGGAAATTCTAAAAAGCCTGTCGGTTTTGCCATCTCTTCTTCTCGTTGTTTGACGCGGAGGCGCAGAGGGGTTGATCTTCTTTTTCTCTGCGTCTCCGCGCCTCTGCGTTGAAATCTTTAAGCGGGAACTTTGACGCGCTTGCTTTGGCGGAAGGCGGCCATGGCCAGCTCTTCGCCGGAGAGATCGCTGGTGGTTTGCACTTCGGCCACCGCTTCCAGGACGGTTTTGTAATCGCGGGGCATCACTTTGACGAACATGGGCAGCGTCTCTTCCCAGCAGGCCAGGATGTCCCAGGCGCGTTTGCTGTCGGTGTATTGGGCATGGCAGAGGATGAGGTTATACAGCGTTTCGATGTCGCCGTTGCTGACCGGTTCCAGGTCTACCATTTCGGGGTTACAACGCCGGTCAAAACGGCCGTCGCCATCCCACACATACGCCACCCCACCAGACATCCCGGCGGCAAAGTTCCGCCCCGTCTGGCCCAGTACCACCACTTTGCCCCCGGTCATATATTCACAACCGTGATCGCCGACGCCTTCAACGACGGCCGTGACCCCCGAATTGCGCACACAGAACCGTTCACCCGCCATCCCGTTTATATACGCCTGTCCATCCGTTGCCCCATAAAAGGCCACGTTGCCCACGATGATGTTCTCTTCGGGCAGGAAAGTGGCAGCGGCAGGCGGTGTGACAATGATCTTGCCGCCGGACAGCCCTTTGCCCAGGTAATCATTGGCATCCCCTTCCAATTGCAGCGTCATCCCTTTGGGCACAAATGCGCCAAAACTTTGCCCGGCCGACCCCACAAAACGGAGCGAGATGGCGTCGGCGGGCAGCCCATTGGCCCCGTGCCGCCGTGTCACCGCGCTGCCCACCATCGTGCCCACCGTGCGATGCACATTGCGGATGGGGAACGTGCCAGAAACCCGCTCGCCGTTTTCAATGGCCGGCTGGCAAAAGTCGAGCAGGACGGTGGCGTCCAGGGTATCTTCAATGCCATGTTGTTGGGGGCGTTTACGGCCGTTGGCCTGCAAATGCTCTTTCTCGCCGTCCGGGTTTGGCCGGTACAGAATCGGCATCAGGTTTAGCCCGCGCAGTTTCCAATGGTTGACCGCTTCGCCGATCTCCAACAAATCGGCGCGCCCCACCAGTTCATCAATGGTGCGCACACCCAACTGGGCCATAATCTCGCGCATATCCTGGGCGATAAAGTGCATAAAGTTGATTATATGTTCCGGCTTTCCGGCGAACTTCTGGCGCAGGTCAGGATTTTGCGTCGCTACCCCCACCGGGCAGGTGTCCAGATGGCAGACGCGCATCATAATGCAGCCCAACGCCACCAGCGGCGCGGTGGCAAAACCAAACTCCTCCGCCCCCAACAGCGCGGCGATGATCACATCTCGCCCCGTTTTCAGTTGGCCGTCCGTTTCCACCACCACCCGGTCGCGCAGGCCGTTCATCAGTAGCGTCTGGTGCGCTTCGGCCACGCCCAATTCCCAGGGCAGCCCGGCATGTTTAATACTCGATTGCGGCGATGCGCCCGTGCCACCGTCATGCCCGCTGATGAGGATGACATCGGCGTGCCCTTTAGCTACGCCCGCGGCAATGGTGCCTACGCCCACTTCGGACACCAGTTTGACGTTGATGCGAGCGTTCGGATTGGCGTTTTTCAGATCAAAAATCAACTGCGCCAGGTCTTCGATGCTGTAAATGTCGTGGTGCGGCGGCGGCGAAATGAGGCCGACGCCAGGTGTGGAATGGCGCACTTTGGCGATCCAGGGGTACACCTTACGGCCGGGCAACTGCCCGCCCTCGCCCGGTTTGGCCCCCTGCGCCATTTTAATTTGAATCTCTTCCGCGTTGACCAGATATTCGCTGGTAACGCCAAAACGGCCGCTGGCCACCTGTTTGATCTTGCTGATGCGGTCATCCTGGAAGCGGGCCGGGTCTTCGCCACCTTCGCCGGTGTTTGATTTGCCGCCGATGGCGTTCATGGCGCGGGCTAAGGCTTCGTGCGCTTCCCGGCTGATGGAGCCGTAGGACATGGCCCCGGACTTAAAGCGGCGGCAGATGGATTCTACCGATTCCACTTCTTCCAGCGGGATGGGTTGGGCAGCCAGGTTCAATTTGAACAGGCCGCGCAGGGTGGCAAGCTGCTGCGAATGGTCGTTCACGTCGCGGGCGTAGGCTTTGTAGGCGTCATAATCGTTTTCACGCACGGCGTGTTGCAGGCGATGAATGGTGCTGGGATTGAACAGATGGTGTTCGCCGTCTTCGCGCCATTGGTAACGGCCGCCAGGAGGGAGCGCATGTCCGTTCGACGGCCGTTCCGGGAACGCTGCCTTGTGCCGCATCTCTACTTCCTTCGCAATCAGGTTGATATCCGCCCCCTGAATCCGGGAGGGTGTGCCGGTGAAGTATTGGTTCACCACCGACTTGTGCAAACCCAACGCCTCAAAAATTTGTGCGCCGCGATAGCTCTGGATAGTGGAAATGCCCATTTTGGACATCGTTTTCACCACCCCCTTGCTGATTGCCTTGATGTAATGCTTGACCCCCTCTTTCACCGTCACGTCTGTTAGCAGTTTCTTCTCGATGATTTCGCCGATGGTGGCATACGCCAGATACGGGTTGACGGCATCCGCGCCGTAGCCAAACAGCACGGCAAAATGATGCACTTCACGCGGTTCGCCAGACTCCACAATCAGGCTGACGCGGGTGCGCTGCCCGCTGCGAATGAGGTGGTGGTGCAGCCCGGCAGTAGCCAGCAGCGCCGGTATGCCTGCCCGGTAACGGCCAACGTTGCGATCCGACAGAATAAGCAAGTTTGCGCCCATTTGAATGGCCTCATCTGCCTGGAAAAAGAGGTCGCTCATAGCCTGTTCCAACCCCGCGCCCCCTTTGTTGGGGTCATAAAGGATGGGCAGCGTGGCGGATTTGAAGCCATCCAGTTGAATGTGCTGTAACTGCGCCAGTTGCTCATCGGTGAGGATGGGGTGGGGCAGGCGAATGCGGCGGCAGTCGGCCGGTTGGGCATCCAGCAAATTGCCTTCCGCGCCCAGCCAGGTGAGGGTGCTGGTGACAAGCTCTTCGCGGATAGCGTCCAGCGGTGGGTTTGTCACCTGGGCAAATAGCTGTTTGAAGTAGTTGTAGAGTGGCTGCGGTTTATCGGAGAGGATGGCCAGGGGAGTGTCATCGCCCATCGAACCAATGGCTTCTTGCCCATCGCGGGCCATGGGGACCATCAACACACGTAGGTCTTCAAAGGTGTAGCCAAACGCTTGCTGTTGTTGGATAAGGGTGGCATCTGACTGGAAGACATCCGATTTCTTGGAGAAATCGGATGTCTGGTGGCGCAGATCGGCCAAATCAACGGTGTGCTTGTTGATCCAGTCGCGGTAGGGATGCTCCTCCGCTAACGTGTGTTTCAGTTCTTCGTCGCTGATCAAGCGGCCCTGGGCGGTGTCTACCAGCAGCATCCGGCCCGGTTGCAGGCGGCCTTTGTGGGCCACGTTTTCCGGGGGGATGTCTACCACGCCGGTTTCAGAGGCCATAATGACCAGGCCGTCTTTGGTGATGGTGTAGCGCGACGGCCGTAGCCCATTCCGGTCCAACACCGCCCCCACCACCGTACCGTCGCTAAAACCGATGGAAGCGGGGCCGTCCCACGGCTCCATCAGGTGGCTGTGGAATTCGTAGAATGCCTTTTTGGCGTCACACATCTCCTCGTTCTTCTCCCACGGTTCGGGGATCATCATCATGATGGCGTGGGGGAGGCTGCGGCCGGTGAGCGCCA